>JAKPIL010000008.1 GCA_029549845.1 bacterium | reverse complement strand
CGACAAAATCATGAGCGCACCCACCAGCGCCACGTACAAAGTCTTCATCATCGACGAAGTCCACATGCTCAGTAAGGCAGCATTTAATGCGCTCCTCAAAACTCTCGAGGAACCACCTGCGCACGTTGTGTTTATACTGGCTACAACAGAGGCGCACAAACTGCCCGAAACCATCATTAGCCGCACGCAGCGGTACAGCTTCCGCCCGGCATCTACAGAGAATCTGCTTAAGAATCTTCGAACTATCGCTCAGCAAGAATGCATGACCATAGACGACGATGCGCTCCAAAGCATCGCCAAACATAGTGACGGCAGCTTTCGCGACAGCGTTAGCTTGCTTGACCAGGCAAGCAGCATAAGTGACCATATTACCAAAGATCAGATAGACCAGCTCCTGGGCAGGGCCTCGGCCGAATATATCGAGCGGTTATACCGAGCCATAATACAGTCCGACGCACTCACGGCGCTCAATACGCTACATGAACTCCTAGAGCATGGCCATGAGCCGGCCATGATAGCCGTGCAGCTCGGCGATACAGTTCGGGCCGATATACTGGCCGGCAGTGCACAGGCGCAGAGCGTTACACTGCTGCGAGATTTACTAGACGTACCACCAGCTCATAACCCAAAGGCGTTGCTTGAAATAATCGTCCTTTCAACGGGGAGCAAATCTGAATCCCAGGTGAAGCCAACAGAGACGCCACAGCCATCCCAGGTGAAGAGCCATGTAACGCCGCCCGCCGAGGCGACGCAACCGCCCGAAGTCCAAAAGCCGGTAACCGCACCAGCCGCGGAGCCGGTATCCACCCCGCAGCCCGAACCCAAAACACCCGCAGTCCAAGCCCCAGCTCCCACACAGGTCGAACCCACCGAACCCGCCACACCGACACCAGCAAGCGACCCAGCCACCCCAGCGCCCTCCAATACGCCACCGCAAGATGTCGACGCACTGTGGCACGCCGTACTACAGGAACTCAAGAAAACACATAACACGCTGTATGGCATTGCCCGCATGGCCACTCCGGAGCTTTCGGGCGATACGCTGACGCTGGGGCTCAATTTTGCATTTCACCAGAAGCGTTTGAACGAGCCACGAAACCGCACTATCTTATGCACACTCACCGAGCAACTGCGGGGCGTACCCACAGAGGTGAGGCCAGTCGTATCTGCCAAACCGCAAGCCGCCGCCTCAAACACCACAGAGACCATTACTGCCATAAGCAATATTTTTGGCGGCGCAGAGCTGCTAGAATCATAGAACAGACGTAAGAGACGAGATAAGAGGGACCATGCCCGTACCAGCACCGCCGCAAAACATCGAAGCCGAGGCTAGCCTGCTTGGCGCTATACTCATAGACACCGATGCTATTGTCAAAATAGCCGATAGGATTTCGGTGGAGGACTTCTATGACCCACGACATGCGCGAATATACGAAGCCCTGCGAGTGCTCTACGAACGACGTTCAGCCATAGACGTTTTGACGCTATCCGACCAACTGAAGGGTAATGGTTTTCTTGAAATGGTCGGCGGGCCATCGTACCTTACCGAACTGACCAATTTTGTACCCACTGCCGCGCATGTTGAGCAATATGCCGATATCGTGGCACAGAAGGCGCTGCGCAGACGCCTCATCTCAGCCAGTGCCGACATGGCAGACCTAGGCAGAGACGAATCCAAGGCACTCCAAGAACTCATAGAAGAGGCCGAAAGCCGGCTGTTCGAAGTGAGCCAAAAGCACGTCAAACAGAGTGTTGTGAGTCTAGAATCAGTCCTCGCCGAGAGTTTTGAGCGCCTTGACGACCTCCACAAAGACAAGAACAAAATTCGCGGCATACCAAGCGGCTACCGTGACCTCGACAATCTACTCGCCGGCTTCCAGCGTTCCGATTTATTCATATTAGCTGCGCGGCCATCCATGGGTAAAACCGCCTTTGTGCTGAACCTGGCGCACAAAGTGGCCACACTCGCCAAAGAATCGGTCTTGGTCTTTAGCCTAGAAATGAGCAAAGAGCAGCTAGTCGACCGCCTGCTCGCCATGGAGTCAGGTGTCGATGCCTGGGCGCTCCGCACCGGCAAGCTCACCGATGACGACTTTGAACGGCTCGGCGAAGCCATGGGTACACTAAGTGAAGCCAAAATATACATAGACGACACCCCAGGAATAACCGTCAGCGACCTGCGTACAAAAGCTCGCCGCGAAGCGCACACCCAACCGCTGGGGCTCGTTATAGTCGACTACCTGCAGCTTATGAGCGGAGGAGGGAAGTACAGCAGCGAAGGCAACCGCGTGCAAGAAATATCCGAAATTTCTCGTGGCCTCAAGGGAATTGCACGTGAGCTCAATGTTCCAGTCATTGCACTCAGCCAGTTAAGTCGCTCGGTCGAAAGCAGAAGCCCAAAGATTCC
>JAKPIL010000004.1 GCA_029549845.1 bacterium | reverse complement strand
GACCGCGTCAATATAGCGAGTGCCAAGATCAGGCTCTGGTTTAAATTTTTCTGACTCAGCATATTGCAAATACGAGGGAAGCTCCATCAGTCCAGCAAAAAGCTCTGCGCCGTGCTCGGCGACCGCACTACCTGTCACGTTTGATTCATGACTTGCCATGTTAACATTTTACTCTTAGATACTATAGTTGTAAATACTACATACAAGTTATATATATTAAGCCCAACCCGCAAATTAAGGTAGATTGACATTATATTATAAAGTGATACAATTGCAATATAATCAATTACGTTGTGTGAGGTTTAGTATGGCACATGGAATCGATCGGCTAGATGCAGGCTATAACAATCAGGGCCCTCAGGATGCAGTATTCCCAGCTACAGCTCAAGACATGGCTATAGGTGGGCCAGGTACCTTAGAGTCCCTAAGGGCTTGTTTGCAAGGTGTAATTAGCAGTCAGCCGGCTAGGCTAGCAGCCGAGCGCACAAGCAAAGATGAACGTCACCAAGCACGCAAGGCCTTTATAGAGTATGCAGCATGCGCAGCACTGGAGCTAAGCACTTTCCTTGGGGGCCAAGACGACGTACTTGCAAGCTATGTAAATACCGTTGATAGAAGCGATAACCCGAAAGTGGGTGCGTGGATATGGCTGCTTGGTCGTGACACTAAATACGGCGCAGCAGATGACAGAGATAGTAGGATCACTCAAGCTTCATTAGCAACAAATGGGTTAAATTCCCGCTGGTTTGGCAGATACCGGTACGAGCTAGGGGTTGACGAAAAGGGCCACTTTGTTGGTGTATACAATCGGCACAGTCCATACAATAATAAAACGTACCCGTACATGTTTGAATACTCCGCAGGCTTGACTCGGCCAGAAGATTGGTTCAACAAGTCATCAGTTAAGACAATGACCGATGCCGAACATCTTAAGACTGTTGTTAAAGCAGACATGGTAAAAGCTGCCGAGCGATACATTGGGTAAGACGTACGGTGAGCTTTGTATCACTGAAAGCGAAGCAGAAATAACCGGATAGTTCCCTAGCATGCCCTGTGCTTGCTTGTTCTCACCCATAGCTTACAATCATTAACACAGCTTTATCTGTAGGTAACGTCCAAATCACGAAACTCCACCCCCGTCATTCCGAGCGAAGTCGAGGAACCTCCTTGATGTACTTGTATTTAACAGGCAAGAAGAAGATCTTTCGGCTTCGCTTTGCTTCGCTCATATCTGAGGAGAGGCCTGCCTCTCCACTTACGCGATTTGAAATGAATTCAAATCGCCCGCCCTGTCCCTGAAGCCTTCGCTATCGCTCGGTTCGCTTTGCTTAAGATGACATGTTTACGATGTTTTTGGTTTCGTGGTTCGGGTCGCAACAGCCTACTGTTTGTATATAGATGTATATGGGCTGCTATGATGCTCTATCAAAATCCTTGCGCAAGATGGCAGCAAGCATCTCTGTGGGGAGGCCGAGGATGGTGTGCTCTGAGCCGTCTATGTGGTCGAGGAGGTCGCCTATGTGCTGGATGGCGTAGGCGCCGGCCTTATCGGTGTAGTCCCCCGTGGCCAGGTAGGCTTCGACGGCGACTTCATCGTAGGGCCTTAGGTACACCCACGCACTGTCGTAGGTAACCTTTTCGTAGTTTTCGGCTTTGCATATAACGGCGAGTGACGAGGTTACTTTATTTGGCGCGGTGGTAATGAGCCGCCACATGCGGCGCGCATCCTCAAGATCAACCGCCTTCCCGAGCTGTACTTCGCCAATAGTTACGATGGTATCGCTGCCAATCACTATGGCTTCTGGATATTTTTCTGCCACGGCGCGCGCCTTACCAGCTCCCAGCTCCATAGCAATGTCTTCAACCGGCCGCGATGCGTCAAGGTACTCCTCGAAATCGCTCGGGACGATCGTAAAATCTAGCCCCATTTCCTCTAGCAGTTCTTTGCGCCGCGGCGATGTACTAGCCAGGATTATTTGTCTCATATAGCCCAGTATACCACCGGCCTCTCCTCTTCATTTTTCATTTTCTTAACTCATGCTATAGCATAATCTAAGAAAATGGTGGTGGTTAGAAAGCAGGCTAAGAACGGAGTATACTACGGGAAGACATGGGCGATACCTCAATAGACATACAAAAACTCACCAAACGCTATCCGGGCAGTCAAACCCCAGCGCTAGACAAACTGACGCTGCACGTTCAGGCTGGTGAGGTGTATGGGTTCCTGGGAGCAAATGGGGCGGGAAAAACGACCACCATACGACTGCTTCTAAACTTCATCCAGCCTACCAGCGGCAAGGCAAGCATTATGGGCAAAGACGTCGTGGCAGATACGGTAACGGTCAAAAAACACGTGGGTTACCTGTCTGGTGAGATTGCACTATGGCCAAAGGTAACGGGAAATGAAATGTTTTCGTATCTGGGAAAATTGCAATCCCAGGTGAAAACTGACTATTTGGCCGAGCTAATTCGCCGGTTTGAGGCCGACCCTGAAAAGCCCATTGGCGAGCTCAGTAAGGGCAACCGGCAGAAGATAGGTATCATCCAGGCCCTCATGCACCAGCCAGATGTGCTCATACTCGACGAGCCCACCAGCGGGCTTGACCCACTTATGCAAGAAGTGTTTTATAGCTGTGTGCGCGAGGCAGCGCAGCGCGGTGCGGCCGTGTTTGTGAGTAGTCACAACCTGGCCGAGGCACAGCGGATGTGCGACAGGGTCGGCATCATAAAACACGGGCGGCTCATTCACGAACAAGACATTAAGGACGATGAAGCCTTTGGCGTTCCCGTCTTCCGCGTCGTGCTCAAGAACGAGGCAGCAGCGAAGAAACTGGCAGCGCAGAGCGTGACTAAAGTCATCAGCCAGGAGGGCCCAGTCGTGACACTCCAGCCCAAAACGAGCATAGCCACTGCGCTCAAAGAGCTCAGCCACTACGACATAGCGGGCTTCACCACGCAGCAGCTGAATCTGGAAGATGAGTTTCTTGAATATTACGGGGACGGCGCATGAGAAAAATAGAGTCAAGAGATAAGAGTTACGAGCTAAGGTCATGTCATGCTGAACTTGTTTCAGCACCCATGCGTCAAGGAAAACTGTTGCCGTCTGAACGGCATGGATCCCGAAACAAGTTCGGGATGACAGGAGTGGCCGCCATATGCTAAACGTCATTGTGTGGGAGCTCAAACAACGGCGTAGCGCTATCTTCTGGTGGGTGGTGGGCAGCCTGGTTATGACCGCCGTCATACTGGCCCTTTTCCCTTCTATACGCGACAAGGCGACAGAAATGAACCAGGTGATTAACCAGCTTCCAAAGGAACTGCGCGGCCTCAAAACAGGCGGTGCAAACAGCGTAGATGTGGGCGATCCGCTCCAGTTTTTGAACTCACAGCTGTTTTATGCCACGCTGCCTATCATGTGGATCATACTCTCCATTACCCGTGGAGCCGGCACGCTCGGCCGCGAAGAATCTTCGCACACCCTAGAACTTCTGCTGGCTCGCCCACTTTCGCGCGGGGCGCTTCTTGTGGCCAAGGCAACCGAGCTCGCGATAGAGCTCCTGATAGTCGGCGTAGCGACATTTGGGCTACTGGCCATCTTTGGCCCCATGTTTGACATACATGTCCCTACAGGTCACCTGCTCTTCACGTGCATCATGACCGCCCTGTTCTCGCTCAGTTTTGGCTACCTAGCGCTTGTGCTCCATGCTGCAAGTCGGCTGACCAAACGCGCGGCCACGGCAGTGGCGGTTGCGATTGGGTTTGGCGGGTACATACTGGCAAGCCTCAGTAGCCTCACCGACTGGCTCAAATACCCCGTAAAGTTCGTCCCCTACCATTACTTTGAACCGCTCAACCTTCTAGATGGCAAGCTCTCGACTGGTCTTGCCATCTACCTTGCCGGAGTGTTCGTGCTTGGTTCTGTGATTGCATACATGGGCTTTCGCCGCCGAGACATTGAATAACCCTGCTCGCTTCTGTTCAATTCAAACCAAATACGCTATAATCGTCATGCACCAGTGGGGATTGGCCAAGCGGTAAGGCACTGGGTTCTGGTCCCAGGATCGGGGGTTCGAATCCCTCATCCCCAGCCAAATTCGGACTTTTTTCGGAAATTGAGCGCGAACGCGCTCTTTTTTCTAGGATTTTGCGGAGCAAAACCCATATGTTTTCTTGGGGGGAATTGGAATTGGGGCGCGGCAGGAGCCGCGCTTGTTTTTTAGACCGCCACAGGCGGTTTTTCTTGGTATAATGAGAGAGCAACCAACCACCGAAGAACTATTTTTATTTGAGGGCTTAAATGGCCGTCTTGGACAATCTAGTTCTTCTAGGTTGGTTGCACCAGGACGGTCATTTAAGTTTTAGGGGGTAAAAAACTATGAACGAAAAATACTTTTTGTACGCTCGCAAGAGCACAGACGTAGAGGACAAGCAAGTTTTGTCCATTGAAGCGCAGATCACCGAACTGCGGAAGTTTGCGCGAGATAATGGCTTACATATCGTAGACACCATTATTGAAAAACGCACCGCCAAAATACCAGGTCGCCCGAAGTTCGGCGCAATGCTAAAGCGCATTGAAGCTAATGAGGCCAGCGGC
>JAKPIL010000001.1 GCA_029549845.1 bacterium | reverse complement strand
CGGGGATTAGGCTCGGCGGCGGGTGGCAGAGCGGGGGAGCACGTAGAACCCGAGCGTTAGAGCAAATATCACTGCGAAGCCACACATCACACTTGGGACGGCATGGATAAGCTCGGCATTGATGGTGTTTGCCACCACCACGGGCAGCATGAAACCAAGATAGCCAACGGTCAGGCCAAACAGAGCTTGTTTGGTTCGAGCACTCTTGGCGTGACGCGAATAGTACGCCGAGGCGATGACCGCCAGCATCTCAAGCCCGTAGTAATACGCGGTGTACCAGGAGGTCGCAGCGTTGTTTGTCTTAAATATCACGTAGTTTCCGCCGCAGGTGGCCGCCGTAATCCCTTGGGATGAAAAGAGGAAGTACGCCATAAATGCCAACATCGCAGCGTAACTCGCACCAATGAGTAGCGGGGACTTTCGGCCAGAAATAACTGCCAGTACGTGTATGCCCAGGGCGGGAAGCGCGGTGATGGCCACGTAGCCAATCTTCGCCCAGGTGAGCTGCGACAGCCCAAACATGCCTTCGCAAATGGTGAACTCAGCCAGCTGAAACACGGCCAGGCACACAAATGTCAGTACCGAAAGCTGCAGGAGCCGACTCATCCGGTAGCGCCACAGCGCCCACACAGCCAGTGCGATCTCTACTGCAAACGTTGCTATCATCACTGGCGGCGAAAAACAGTAGAAGGTTGATTTTTGCTTGCTCATTATGACTCCAAATATGTTTTTAGTTGTGTTATAGGGCGAATGGCTCGGTATACGGCTTCGTACTCTGCCTGGGTGAGCTCCGCACGAGTCCGGCCGTCATAGCCATCGGGGCAAAATACCTTGTCCCAGCCGTACGCAAAACCGTTTTCGCCGCGTGGGTGGTCAGCAATGGTGCCGTGAATCTCCCCGTTCATAACTACCATGTGCTCGCCGTCGTACAGCCCAAAGTAGGCGCAGGCCGTGGCGCGCCTGCTTTTGAGTCCGTCAGCCATTCGGCAGATATTTTCCGCTCCATCGGGCACCTGCACGAAGTGCTTTATAAAGGGGCCTGGCAACCCGCCGAGTGCGTCGAGTCCCATAGAAACGTCATCGACTAAGACTGGCTTTTGTAGGTGTTCATAGGCCTGCTTTGCCTTGTGCGTAATAACCTCGCGCATATCGAGTGACTGTATCTCGTCCAAATCTAGCGCATGGTGCTCGAGCGTGACCCCTAGGTATTCGTTCAAAAAGTCTACCTTGTGCTGGTTTCCCGTAATAAACGTGACGGTTTTCATGTACCCTAGTATACTGTATATATGGGCTTAGAATTCACAAATATTCCAGATAGAAGTGGGCCAGCCGTGTATATATTTGGCGACGGCACCACACAAACAGAGCTGCGCCTCACGGCGTATGGCAAGGAAATCGACGCGCTTACACCAGACGAAACCCAGGTTGTATTCCTAGACCCACAGCGGGGCGATGGCCTTGAAGTGAAAGAGTTTTATGGACTAATGTCTTTCCCGTGCGTACTCATTGTTATGGACGACGACACCATCAATCAGCAGTGGTCAGGGTCGCTCCCACAGGCCGATCAAGTTTCGTATGCCCTCAGCCAAATCACCGGTGGCATGCACTAAAGCAAGGCGAGAAGGTCAGCTTCGTTTATAACTTTTGTGCCGTAGGCTTCGGCTTTTTTGAGTTTGCTGGCACCGACTTTGCCGCCGGCCACTAGGTACGTCGTGTCTTTGGCAACCGCGCTTTGAAATGTGCCACCAAGCGCTCGTATGCGCTCTGCGGCTTCGTCGCGGCTCATGCTTTCTAGCGCGCCCGTCACCACAAAACTCAGGCCAGTTAGAGCGCCGGTTTTCACTTCATAGTATGGTTCTACCCCTGAGACTTTGAACTTGGACAGCAGCGCCAGGTTGTCTTCATCGGCAAACCACGCGGCAATGCTTTCGGCCACCACCACACCCACTCCGTCTATGGCTTCAAGCTGGTCCATGGTCGCTGCGCCGAGTGCATC
>JAKPIL010000187.1 GCA_029549845.1 bacterium | reverse complement strand
ACGTTATGTTTCTCTTGCGGCGATTGTATCCTTCATAGGCATTGGTATCACCGCACCTCCTCAGCAGCAAACTATTGTGATAGCTCCAGCGGCCACAAAACTGACATCCGTGAAGTCAGCTACCGACACCAGCTCATCCACGAAAACACCAATCATCACCACAGAAATTCGTACCGAAACCGAATCCATCGCTTACGAACAAACTACACAAAATGACGCCACGCTCGAGGCAGGCAAAACAGCCCTAGGAACAGTCGGCCAGAATGGCACACGGACTCGCACTTACGAAGTAACCCTTACAGACGGAATTGAGACAGCTCGAAAATTAGTTAAAGATGAAATAACAACCCAGCCAGTTGCAGAGATAACCCGGGTAGGTACGAAGGCCCCACCAGCAACGAGTAGCTGTGACCCAAACTATAGTGGCGCCTGCGTGCCCATCGCGAGCGATGTAGACTGTGGTAGTGGAAGAGGCAACGGACCGGCTTACGTATATGGAACTGTGCGAGTTGTCGGCACCGACATCTACGGCCTGGACCGGGATGGCAATGGCTACGGCTGCGAGTAACCCACAGTAAGGCCACCTCTACCAGAAACCACTTTCAAAGGACAGTCCTCTTAAAGCTATGTTTAGGCTTCTCAATGATGCAGAGACGCTCGTTACAGCAGGCCTAGTTTTACATCGCGAGTCTGCGCTGAAGCTTGTCGACGAAGTAGATTGCGTATCGTTTGGCATGACAAATGCCAGCCCGCACATAAGGGCGCTGCTCGCAGCACGAAGACGCCTCTGCTAAAACTAGTTAGTTGGCATGTTCTATACTATCAACATGGAAATCACCCTGGCGTGGGTGGCGGCACTCGTTACCGCCCTAGAGGCCATTATCATAAAACTTGCGAGCAAATCGCTCGTGCGTAGCCCATGGCTGTTTAACATCCTGTGGCTAGGGTTCGCCCTGCCACCCATCGTTGCGCTTGCGCTGCTCAAGGGTGGCGGCTGGCCTGCGGATTGGCCGTTTTTACTCGCGGCAGGTGTAAGCTCGGCTGGGTTTTATGTGCTGTACACGCTGGCAATCTACAAACTCGATGTCACCACCATGACCCCACTCTACGCCGTGCGCACCGCGTGTTCGGTCGTACTTGGGTTTGCTCTGCTGGGTGAATCTGTCGGCGCACTTGGCCTCGCGCTGGTATGTGTCATCATTGCCGCAAGCCCGCTCGCATCGTACGATGAGCGACTGCGGCTAAAAGCGTTTTTGCAAAAACATATTTTGCTAGCCCTTCTGGCCATGGTGCTTCTGGCGTTCGTTGGGTATTTTACGAGCAAATCGGTGAGTACAAATGGCTACGCTACAACTGTCTTGTGGCAAGACATTTTGACACTTGTTATTTTACTGCCCACGCTACGGTTTGTTCGTTTGGACCAAGAAAAATTCACGCGCGTCAGCCTAACCGCTTTTGTGCTGCTCGGGCTATGCTCGTTTATATATACTGCCACAACCACCTACGCGTACGCGCATAGCCTAAGCCTCAGTTCCATCATTGTATCGCTCCCGTTCTCGATGATCTTTGCCTACGTGTTGTCTCGCAAATACCCCGAGCTGCTCGAAAAGCATCCGCCTCGTGTCTACGCCGTGCGGTTCACTGGCGCAGCCGTGATGGTTGGCGGCGCTATTTGGCTCAGTTTGCTCTAAAGACGACAGGCGAGAGACTCACCTACGCTTAAAATGCAGTGAAATCCCTCTCTGTTACACACCAATCCCGGGTGAAATCACTCCAAAAAACCATCTTCAAAGGACAGTCCTCTTAACGCTCTTAAAGTGGTGGTTCGTGTAAAATTGAGCGTTTGACTCGCGGGGAGTGTTGTTACATGGTACACTGTATGTACATGAAATTACGCCGCGAAACAGCGCTTAAAATCATTCTTGCTGGGCTCCTTCTGGGACTCGCCAGCGATACGCTTGCGCGGCAGCCTATCTTGGGACTCAACTTCGTTCTCTTTACCGTCATGTGGGTTAGCCTGTGCCTTTTGGCTGCTTTTGGGCAGGGACGCGCCCTGCGTCAACCTGGTATATATGCAGTGCTGGCACTCGCAAATGCCGGTATGGTGTGCTGGCGCGCAGCGCCACTCGTGCAGTTTTGGTCAGTCGTCATTACGCTCGTTTCACTTGGCCTGCTCGCTGCTGCTACATGTATAGATAATTACCCCAGCCTACCGCTCATATCCCGCATACCTGTCATACTTTCGCGGTTCAAAGAAACGCTCTCTGGCGCCTCCAAAGTACTCTCTGAGGGGCTCGGCCAGCACCCCGCCAAAACCCGACAGCTTAACCGCGGGGCAGTGGGTGCAGTCATCCTGGCGGTCGTATTCATAGCGCTTTTTGCATCGGCCGACCAAGTACTGGGGCGTAGCTTTGACTGGCTCGGGAATACCCTCGACTCACTCGGCGACTTTCTCGGCGGGTACGATGTAGGCCGGTTTATTACCTCTAGTTTTTGTGCCGTTATGTCTGTGGCTGCCCTGCTCCTCTTGCTACACAGAAAGCCGGCCCAGGCCTCTCCCAAAGCTCTCAAACAGTCGCTCACCCTACGAGACGCCCATACTATGCTGTGGACCCTCATCGCCATATTCGTCATTTTTGTGGCGCTCCAGCTGCGCTACCTTTTTGCAGGCGGCGCGCTTCCCGATGGCCTCACCTACGCCACGTACGCCCACCGTGGCTACGGCCAGCTGCTCGTTGCGACGCTTCTTGCCAGCGCTGTTGTGAAGTACGTGGTTTCCGCGCTGAAAGTTACCCCCCAAACCCGCACAAAAGCCCTAGCCACCGCTCTCGTTGTCCTAAACGGCGTGGTTGTGCTTTCTGCCTGGAAGCGGCTGAGTTTGTACGAAGCCACCTACGGCTGGACACTGACACGGTTTGTTGCCAGGCTTGGGCTTATATGTATTCTGCTTGGCAGCGTGGCACTCGTGATCTGGCTGTGGAGCAAACTCAACTCGCGCCAGTTATACGCAAGTGGCTGGTACATACTGGTGGGCGTTCTCATGTGCGCCGCCGTACTCAACCCAGAGGGCATCATCGCGCGCAAAAACATCACCGAAAGCCATGAACGCACCGTTGCGCTCGACACACGCTACCTTGCTGGGCTCTCGGCAGATAGTCGCCCCG
>JAKPIL010000179.1 GCA_029549845.1 bacterium | reverse complement strand
CACCTGGTCTCTTCGTTCCCAAGGAGCGTAAACGGCTACGCCGTTCACTACATACGAGTCTTGTTGGCTTACCAGCTTATGTGGGGGTTTTGAGATTCAGGTGTTTAACGGTTGCGTTTGATGTTGGAAGTTGGGTAGCGTCTGATATAGTTACTATGTGTGTAAACTATGATCCAAATAACGTAAACGCCGGGGGCGAAATAAGCGCTGGGGCCTTTACGCAATTCGTAGATACGAGCAGCGCTACTCCCGAACGCTTTGTGACCATGCAGCTCGCCCATAAAGGTCAAGCCGTCTTTGTCGTTCCGGAAAAGGCTCAGGAGGGACACACAGTTGCTACTGTACCTGCTGATGAAATCATCTACAAAAAATAAGGCACCCTCTACTTCACGACGAAGCTGACGAGTTTGCGGGGGACGTAGATGGTTTTTACGATGGCGCCTTCGGCGAGGTAGGCAGCGACTTTTTCGTCCCGTTTGGCTGTTTCTACGATGTCAGCTTCACTTGATTCGCTGGCAACCTCAACTGTGCCACGCAATTTGCCATTGATTTGTACGGCTATGGTCATGGTGTCTGTGGCCAGATATTTTTCATCATACACCGGCCAGCTCCCGCGCTGCGCGCTCGTGTCGTGACCTAGGTCGTGCCAGAGCTCGTCTGCCACGTGTGGGGCAAAGGGCGCAACCAGGGCGACGAGGCTTTCTAATGCAAATTGCCAGGCCGCGCTATCAGTAAAACCGGCTTTGGCTTTCAGCTCATACAGTTCATTGGTGGCCTTCATCATGGCG
Source organism: bacterium (assembly GCA_029549845.1). GTDB lineage: Bacteria > Patescibacteriota > Saccharimonadia > Saccharimonadales > UBA4665 > JAGXIT01. The sequence goes on along the minus strand of JAKPIL010000179.1, from coordinate 1,727 downwards.
GCAATGGCGGTATTGTATTTTTGCGCCTCTAGCTCACCGGTGACTTGTTTTATAGTCGCATGTATCACCCGCAAAACGTCCGCAGAAGTGTTTGCATTCTGAGGCTCCTCTTGACTCATGACTCTTGGCTCATGACTCATGCCCGATTCCACAAACTCCTGGACAATGTTAAACACGCGGTTCAGGAACCGGTATGCACCGGGCACGCCTTGCGGATCCCAGCGAATCCATAGGTCAAGCGGGGCGGCAAACATTAGGTAGGTGCGCAGGGCGTCGGCACCGTAGCCACTGGCAATGATTTCGAGTGGGTCGACACCATTGCCTTTGCTTTTGCTAAACATCGTGCCGTCACTGGCAGTTATTTTGCCATTGAACAGGAACTTTTTGAACGGTTCTGGGTTTTCTAGCAGGCCAAGCTTGTGGAAAAAGCGGGCAATGAAGCGGACGTATATGAGGTGCGCCGTGGCATGGTCCCCGCCGTTGTAGAAGTCTATCGGCATCCATTTATTGGCAATTTTGGGGTCAAATGGCGCCTGAGTATTCTGCGGGTCAAAGTAGCGTAGCTCGTACCAGCTGCTACAGATGTACGTATCTAGCGTGTCGGTTTCGCGCTCGGCCGGGCCACCACACTTAGGGCAAGTGGTGTGCAGCCAATCGGTGGCACGCGCAAGTGCACTCCGGCCATCGCCGCTTGGGGCAAAATCGGTCAGCTCCGGTAAAACAACTGGCAGCTCGCTCTCTGGCACCGGCACAATACCGTCTGCCGGGCAGTGGATTATGGGAATCGGTGCACCCCAGTATCGCTGTCGGCTGACGCTCCAGTCACGAATCTTAGACTGCGTCACTGACTCACCTGCCTGCACCGCTACGAGCGCATCAAGCATAGCCTGTCGTCCCACTTCGAAATCCATACCGTCAAACTCGCCAGAGTGTGCCAGAGTGTACTTTTTACGGTTCGGCTTTATGTCTTCGGTATATGAAATAAACTCTTGCTGCTCAGTCGTAAAGACAATCGGCAAACTAAATTTCTTGGCGAATTCGTTGTCTCGCTCGTCTTCGCCCGGCACGCCCATAACGGCGCCCGTACCGTATCCCATCAGTACGTAGTCGGCGGTCCAAATCGGAATCTTTGCCCCGTTGAGCGGATTTATCGCAAACAGTCCTTCTATGGGAACACCTGATTTCGTTTTGTCGGCCAATCTTTCGAGCTCACTTTTACGGGTAACGGCAGCAGTGTATTCTTCTATATCAACAGCGTTGTCGGCAAGCTGTCCGTAATGCGCTACAAATGGATGTTCTGGCGCGAGCACCATAAATGTCGCCCCAAAGATCGTATCGTGAGCCGTGGTAAACACCTCCACAAATTCGTCCTGTGCACCGAGGCCTTCAACAACAAAACGGACATTTGCCCCTTCGCTTTTCCCGATCCAGTTTACCTGGGCGGTCTTGACCACTTCTGACCAGTCAAGGTCATGGGTGGCTTCAAGCATTTCATCGGCATAGTCTGTGATGCGGAAAAACCACTGCTTTACTTCGCGTTTTTCGACCATGGGGTCATCGGCCGAGTCATGACGCCAGCATTTGCCATCTATCACTTGTTCGTTGGCGAGCACGGTCTGGCATTTGGTGCACCACCACTGCATACGGCTGTCTTGGTAGGCCATGCCCTGTTCGTACATCTTGAGGAATATCCACTGCGTCCATTTGTAGTACTCGGGCAGGTGCGT
>JAKPIL010000088.1 GCA_029549845.1 bacterium | reverse complement strand
GGTAATTACCGCAAACACCCTGATATGGTAGCGGGTTTTCGCATTTGCCGCAAGCACTCGTAACCCAAATCACGAAACTCGCGCCCCTGTCATTCCGAGCAAAGTCGAGGAATCTCCTTGTTGTACTTGTAGGTAAAAGATCTTTCGACTTCGCTTTGCTTCGCTCAAGATGACATTCTTTATGGTGTTTTTAGTTTCGTTATCCGGTTGTGCCTAATTCTCATTTAAATCGCAACACGTAGTCACGGCAATTGCACTTATGCTATGATAGTCGGTAGCACTACCACGTTGAAGGGATTGAGGATATGAGTAAAGTCGCACACTACCTGCAAGAGCATCTTCTTGGCGAAGTTATGACCAGTGTAGATGCCCGCCGGTACTTTTCGACCGATGCGAGCATATTTACCGTGGCACCAAGCATTATCGTGTACCCCCGCAATGAAAATGACGTCCGTAAAACCACGCGTTTTGCGTGGCAGCTCGCCGAACGCGGCCGTGTCATACCCATTACAGCACGCGGTTGGGGAACTGATGTTACCGGGGCGGCCATAGGCAGTGGCATCATGCTCGTATTCCCAGCACATATGAACCGTATAGTCGAGCTCGACCAGAAAACTGGTGTTGTTGTCTCTGAACCAGGCCTCAACTACGGTCGGTTGCAGCAAACACTGCAAACGCACGAACGCTTTTTGCCCCCGTTTCCTGCTAGCATAGAGTTCAGCACCATAGGTGGGGCAGTTGCAAATAACGCTGCTGGCGAGAAATCCGTTAAATACGGTGTGACCCGCGATTATGTAAAGTCACTGCGGGTTGTGCTCGCAAACGGAGAAGTGATAGAAACCGGTCGTCTGACACGGCGTGAACTGAGCAAAAAACTCGGCCTCACCACGTTTGAAGGCGAGGTATACCGCTCGCTCGATGCACTTATAGAAGAAAACAGAGACCTCATAAACAGCTCTGTGCGCCAAACGTCTAAAAACGCTGCCGGGTACAATCTATTCGACGTCAAAAAGCATGACGGAAGTTTCGACCTGACTCCTTTGTTCGTGGGCTCACAGGGAACGCTGGGAATTATAAGTGAAATCACCTGCGAAACCGAAGCGCATAACCCAGAAACAGTCGTTTTTGCCGCCTTTTTCGATACCACCGCAGCAGCCTGTGAGGCTGTCTTGGAACTGCGTAAATTATCTTCGCTTCCGAGCGCGATAGAGTTTGTCGATGGCCACTTGCTCAAGATAGTTTCAGAACTTAACCCAAATCAGCTCAAAGGAGCTTTGCCAGCGCAAACACCCGCTGCAGTACTCCTGGTTGAGCTAGACGACCCCGCCGATAGAAAACGCAAAAAACTTGCCAAGCAAGCCCGTAAAATCTTCGAAAAATACGCTGCCGAGTTTAAGGAGGAATCAACCCCCTCCAAACAAGCCGCTCTGTGGAAGATCCGCCATGCTTCGGCCACGTTGCTTTCGTACAGCGACAGGCAAGACAAGGCGCTACCCATCATAGAAGACGGTGTTGTGCCGGTAGAAAAGCTCGACGAGTTTATAGGTGGCGTATACAGGCTATTCGATGCAGCCCAGCTAGACGTTGCCATTTGGGGCCACGCGGGCGACGGCAATCTCCATGTTCAGCCATTCCTCGACATATCGCAGCTGGGCGACCGCCAAAAAGCATTTAGGCTTATGGAAGAATACTACACCTTTGTAACCGGGCTTGGCGGTTCAACCACCGGCCAGCACAACGATGGCCGACTGCGCGGTCCCTATCTAGAGAAAGTGTACGGCCCACAGCTTTGCGAGGTATTTGAAAAGGTAAAACACGTTTTTGACCCGCACGATATCATCAACCCAGGCGTAAAAGTCGGCATCACGACTGATGATGTCAAACCACTCCTACGAAGCAATTACACGCTAGACCACCTCTACCAGCACATGCCCCGGAATTAAACTATACCTCTGGCGGCATGTAGGCTGAAGTACCCGCCGCCAAGGTGGATTGAGTATCATATATATAAAAAAGACCAAGCGAACCTGGTCTTTTTTATATGGTGCGGACGAGAGGATTTGCGATTCTGGCTCGCTACCGCGCTAAAGCGCTTACCGCTCGGCCAAGCTTTATTCCAGGCCCACAATACCCCGGCCGTCAGGCCGTGGGATGCATGGCCTTCCCGAAGTCGGCTTGTTCTCGCACCTAGCTTTCCTCTATCATAA
>JAKPIL010000156.1 GCA_029549845.1 bacterium | reverse complement strand
CTCCCCCGCTCCGCCACCCGCCGCCGAGCCTAGCCCCACCACCTCTAACTGCTTCCACCCCAAGACATCATTCACCTCCACCTCCACCTTAAATGCTATCTCTAAACCCTTGCAAATAACTTGCACGTACGTGTACGTTATTAGTATGGCGAGAAATGAGACGATGAGTTTGTTTATAGATGATGTCATCAGGTTCGGTGCGCTTACGGCAACGACTGGCGCTGTGCTACTGGCGCCGAATATCATGGCTGCCCTCGACAAGCCACTGAGAAAACTAGCTAAACGCCTGGACGCACGAGATGATGAGCTCTGGCGAGCGCGTGAGCTGAAAAGAGTCATATCCTACATGAAGGGTCAGGGATACCTCGCCGGAGACTACGAACACGGCCTGGTTGTAACCGCTAAGGCTAAAAAGCGTTTAGAAAAGCGCGAAACAGAGCACCGCATGGCAAAGCCGCAGCAAGTGTGGGATAAGGTGTGGCGGATTGTGATATACGATATTCCGAACGAACACGCCGCAGCTCGTCATGAAATACGAAGGAAGCTTCGCGCCTATGGTTGCTTTCACCTGCAACGAAGTGTACTCATCACGCCTTTCCCTTGCTTCGATGATATTGCCGCCATGGCTCTTGCCTGTCATGTCACACCGTATATTTCCTACTTTGAGACCTCCAAGCTCGCCAATGACGCCGCGCTCATTAAACGGTTTGCCCAAAAGTATCCAGGAACACGCTTCAAATAACGTGCACGTACGTGCAAGTTATTAGCTGGTTGGGTTATGGATGGAGACAGAGCGTTGTGAGGGGGTTGACATGGGGTGAAAAAAGCTTATGATAAGGACAGTTCGTGCGCTATTGCGGCGCTTGAAACAAAAACCTTAAAACACATAGGAACTGTGCCGGCGGTACGCACCACAGAATGCGTATTGAGCGGTCGTCTCTCATAGACGCTTCACCCGCCGCGGGTGGGCGCGCACGAAGTGAAAACAGACTCCGAGGGGGTCTGTTTTTGCATGGTGAGCACAGTGCAGATGCTCAAGGAGGCTATTGCTTTAGTCCTGATTCTTAAACAAGCCGGTTTCTATCTGTTCTTTTTCTATTTCGTTTAGGCGGTCGGTAAGCGCGCGCATGGACTCTGTGAGTTCTGACTTCATAGACTGGAAATATGGGTTATAGAACAACATGTCATGAAACAGTTGGTCGCTGTCGTTCGCAGAAAGCTTTGCAACTTCTGCGATATTATTGAAACTCCTGGTTGTCAGCTCTACGCCAGAAAGATCCATGCCAAGAATAATCTTTGCAACTGAGTAGGTAAACGCCTGGGACAGCACTGCATCCTTATCATGCTCCTCGGGTGTGGTGACGATAACTTCAGTGCCTAGCTGCTTCCATAACGCAGTAACCTCGTTCATCAGCGCTTCGTCAGCGGTAAGTGGGCAGACCGCCACCTGTAGGCCGTTCATGCCTTTGCTGGCGCTATCTGGCCCAAACATCGGATGTGTGGCAATGAGGTTTGCCTGCGGTAAGTGCTTCTGCATGACATTCGCCGGATACACCTTGACCGAACAAATGTCCATAACCAGGCAACCTTCTGAAATATATGCCGCCGCGTTTGCAACAACGCTCTCGAACAATGAGATTGGCACGGCAAAGATAACCGTGTCAAAACTGCCTATGTCTTCGAGCTGGATAAGTTTGAGTGACCGCTCTAGCGCCTGCGACTGTCTTGAGGAGTTTTTTTCGACAACCGCAACTTCATAGTCTGTGCGAAGCAGCTCGCAGAGCAACGCACCAAACCTGCCATACCCAATAATCGCAATCTTATTCATGCTGTTATAGTACCAGTTCGAGGAAGCATGTGCATGTGGAATACGCTATATATTCACCTCCAGTACTCGGAGCGAGCGACGAAAACCAACACGTTTTTGCCTATAACTCCGGATGCTTTAGCTGTCCTTCAGTTTATACGTTATTTACCCAAAGTCGAAGTAACAGCGAGCGACACGAGTGCTTTCATCCCAAAATGATCCTGATGGGAGCGCAGCCCCTCTGGTACCGGCATATCTTCGGCATAAGGGATGGTAAAAGATTCGATTTGACCATCGTCTGTTTTAGCGGCGATAGCAAGTACGGCCGCTTCGGTCGACCCACTAAACATATAGCACACTCGTATCTACTGTAGCATTTTCGAAGCCATCAAGGCTTTGCAAATACTCTATTGGTGTCATCATCCCGAGCATACTATGCGGACGGTAGAAATTGTAGTCGAGACAGTCTTCTACACAGAAGGAGCGTAGCTCCTCCTTGCTGTGGCTGTTTGTCGTGAGCCGTTTGTATCGGTACTTGTCGACACCATGCGGACGCTCGATCCGGCCATTTAGGTGCGGAGACGAGGATGGGATACGTAGATGCTCAATCCCATGCCGCTTCAGCCACTTGACGGTTGGACATTCTGTCTCTGGTCTTACCTGTGGTAAATGGTCATATGTAAACTCAGTCCCATTGTCGGTCTGTATACCCCTGAATGTGAAGGCTGGTGCAAAGAACTTGGTGGCGTGTTCAAGGAAATCTATGGTCGTCTGCGGATCCCAACCAGGGTAGATGCGTTTGTACTTAATCCGGGTAGCGCAGTCTATGATGTCGTACTGGTAGCCGCTCCGTTTCCAGTGCTTTACATCCATTTGTCCGACTTCTCCCGGATAGTATTCACGATCGCTGAGCTGGCGGGTCTTGCGCACTTTCTTTTTGCGTTTCTCAAGCAAACCAGCACGCTTCATGTCACACTCCCCATATACTGAACACACTGTCTAGCTAGCAGCGGTACAATGTAACCAAGCGGAAGGGAGTTTTTGTATGCCTGTCG
>JAKPIL010000152.1 GCA_029549845.1 bacterium | reverse complement strand
GGCCAGAGTGCTGGTACGCCAGATGTAATCAAGACTGTCAAATCCGAATCTGGTACGTATGATGTTACCGTTGACGCGCTGGGAAAGATTTGCGTAAATGGAACGCTTGAAGTCGGCAGACAAAGAGGGCTGTGGGGCGTTTCAGAGGTGGTCCTATCTGAGCTTCAAACTCCCGCAACGGATGCCTCAAAGGCGAGACTTGGCAGCTATCTGCACGCTAATGGTGGTGAAGGCGGAAGAGTCATGCCTTATAATGACCCGTCTGCTATAGGAGCTGGGGCGCGGGTACGTATCAATAATATTTGCTCTGTTGCACCTGCCAACGGTGATCCAGATCAGAGCAGAGTGCTAGTACTACCAGTCACAACCCAAAAGTAACTACGTTTTTACCTTGTGGAAAAGTGGTGTGGAAATCACCACTATTTTCACATTATGTGTATTGTAGTGGGTGGAAGTGGGTAGTACACTGTTGGAAGTGGGTAAAAGTAGGTAGCCCCACATAAAAGGCTCTCTCACTTAAAAAATAAAAACTCACCGTACATATAACCAACAACCATGACACAGGTGGATTACTTCCAACGCAAACTCGACGATAAACGGCGGTTAACCATACCGACCGAGCTTCGTGAAACATTTGCCGGTGGAGCAGTTGTCACCCGTGGATTTGGAGAATATCTGCACCTGTACCCGAAAGGGGTCTGGGACACACTGGTCGAGCCAAGGCTTGCCGGCGACATCCTAGACGAGCGGATCGCAGACCTGAACGTGCAGTTTCGCATGGGCAAGGTCGAGCAACCACTCGATGGCAAACAGGGGCGGATAACAATAGAGCAGCACTTACTAGACTATGCGGGCATAAAACGTGACGTCGCAGCGGTAAGTGTGGGCAATTACTGGCGTTTACTGGCAGCGTGAGCAGGCATAGTGTCCTGGCTTACTAGAAAAAACCTTAACAATCGAGCGCAAGAATCATGAAGAATGAATCATGAATCATGAATCATGAATCATGCGAAAACGAATATATAGATAACGCGTCAGCTTTTCTCGAACCGGGAAGAGCAACCCGAGCAAGAAACTACGTTTTTTTGCACGGCGTGATGAAAAGCCCCCACAAGGGCGGCTCATTAGGCGAAGCCGTTATCGTCACCTATTCGGCAGTCAACCAGTGGATATCATAAGGCACCACTGTATAAAAAAGCCCTCGTTCTTTCCATAAAACACCTCCCAAAACTCCACCTCACACATAAGTCTCTCACTTTGTTCTTGGGAAGTCGGAAGCCTTACGAGATTTTTTAAATCTTAACTAAACTTTTGCTTCCTTACATACGGACCAAGAACACCAATAAAAACAAAAACTAGATACAAAACAAAAAGTTGGCTGCTGAATAGGTGACAAATTGCGATTTGTTTTCCAATACGGAAGACAGATACGCGGGAAAAAACAAAAACCCTAAAAACAAAAATTGCGAAATGCCACCAAAACAAATACAAACATAATCACTTATCTTCCGCTATAAGCCGCATACAGCGGTACCAAGTGGGCATAAAGCCACCTTGAACAGCGAAGGATAGTGAGCGAAGAGAACGCGACATGCACTATGTCACAAACAATACACAAACCCGTACTGCTCGGGGCAGTCTTAACGTGCCTAGCACCAGCGAAGGGGAACTCATACCTCGACTTGACGGCGGGTTACGGTGGACACGCTCAAGCGGTGCTGGATCATACCCAGGCGCCATCTCTGATGACGCTGGTCGATCGAGACGAGACTGCGATAACCGCACTCAAGCCATTCGAGAGCCAGGGTGTAACAGTATTGCATGCCGGTTTCGAAGAGGCGTCGACCACACTGCTGAGTGGGGGCGAGCGCTTCGATATGATACTGGCGGACTTGGGTGTATCGTCGCTGCACCTTGACACGTCGTCACGAGGCTTTGCGTTTCGTATGACCGGTCCGCTTGACATGCGGATGGATCAGCGAGCCGAGCTAGATGCGGCAACAATAGTAAATACGTATAGCCAGGCCGAGCTAGAGGGGATTCTACACCGTTACGGTGAGGAACCGCGCGCTCGAACCATTGCGGCCGCTATAGTTCGCAGCCGTCCATTGACGACGACGACCGAACTGGCAGCGGTGATTGCAGGGGTAATGCCGAGGGGTAGTAAAGTGCACCCGGCAACACGCAGCTTTCAGGCTATACGGATTGCAGTGAACGATGAGCTAGGGCAGCTAGAACGGAGTTTGCCGCTGTGGTTTCAGCTTTTGCAACCAGGTGGGCGACTTGCGGTTATAAGCTTTCATAGCCTTGAGGATCGAATCGTCAAGCGAGCGTTTGCCGATGTGGCAGGCGACCGATATGACGCCGACTACCAGCTCATCACCAAACGTCCAGTCGTGGCCGACGACACTGAAACAGTTTTTAATCCGCGGGCACGGAGCGCCAAGCTTCGCGTCTTGCAGCGAAAATAAAAAATAAAGAAAGGGAATCTACAATGCCAATACGGGTTAAAAGTAGCTCCCGCGCCTACAAAGTCCACGTCAAAGTGGGCCACTAGGGGCAGCGTCCAGCAGGGTCATATCCTTGACCCTGCTGGATAACAAACAAGAGAGCACGTACCAGAAACATCCGGTAACTCGATGGACACGAGAGAACGTAACAGTAACCTAAGAAGAGATTCTTCGAAAACAAACATACACCTTCGGCTTAGCCGTGCTTCGAGCTAGCATGGAATTGCAGTAAACAGGGCAACGAAGGAAAAAAACAAAAACAACTTATGACATATTCATCAACAATGGCGCTTGGACGTCAACACAACATGGCTGTGCGGGGCCACAATTCGGTGAGCTTTCGCCCAACATCCAAACGTCTAGGGCCAGTGAGTAACACAATCGTGCTCATCGT
>JAKPIL010000139.1 GCA_029549845.1 bacterium | reverse complement strand
TGCTATACTGAAAACCCATGGCTTTCACGACCGAAGAAAAACAAGAGCTTCTCGCCATCATCATTGAAGGCGTTGAAACCGTCACTGGCCCACGTCTCGACGCTCTCGAAGCAGACGTTGCAGAGCTAAAATCAGACGTCGCAGAACTAAAGACAGACGTCTCAGAACTAAAGACAGACGTCTCAGAACTGAAAGCAGATATGCGAAGCGTAAAATCAGAGCTTTCCGACATCAAACGCCGTCTTACAAGCCTCGAGTCATCATTCGGAAACTTCGACGGACGTCTGCAGGCTCTCGAAAACGACGTCAAAGACATATACGAAATGTTAGCCGCAAAGCCCGTCTCCTCCTTTGGTAACCGTGCCTACGCCAAACTAACCAACCAGCAAAAACTTCTCGAACTTCACAAAGAAGTCCGGCACCTCGCCTCCCTAGAGGGTGTGACCCTCCCATCTTAGCACCGCGCCTCACCGATCATTTGAGGCAACGACTCCCTACAGAAGCCTCGTGACAGAGTAAGCACACCCTACACCGTCACCACCCTCCACCGCACCCACTTCGGCCCCCACGTACTCAATAGCCTTAGTAGCGGCGGGTACCTACCTCTGTAACTCGCCTTATCCTCAATTCACTTATGAGTTATTGCTCCCAACGAGTGGGATTTCCTCTCGCACCCATAGTTGCCGGGTGCATATGTTGAAAAACCTCCGCTTCTTTCAGTACCGCAAAACTCGCTACAACAACAACGCCTCGAAGGGCCGTTGCAGTTAGTCCTCGAAGGAAGGCGGGAGCGAGAACCAGAACATTACTATTTTCTGCGCTAGAATTTTCAGGTGTTATCATGTCTGTTTACGTTATGTTTCATTCTGTTTATACACGAAAACCGTTTGCCCTAGCAGTGATAAAGCACACAGCCCGTGCCTATCACCCCTGTAAAATCGGACGTATATTTCGCTATACGCCACAGAGCGCATACCACTGTTGGTAAGTTCGGCATACTTTTACAATTTGTCAATACATAACAGAGGTGGTATACTGTACGGAATGAATAAAAAATTACCCATCGTCGCCATAGTTGGCCGCGCCAATGTGGGCAAGAGCAGCCTGTTCAACGCCATCCTCGACCGGCGCGAAGCCATAGTGGCGTTTGAGGCGGGCACCACCAGAGATAGCATCACCGCCAAAGCGTCGTGGGTGCCCAGCAGAGAAGTACGCGACAAGATTCACGAGCCCAAGAAGGACGTTACCCCGGCTCCCACAGAAGCATCTGCCTCCGAAGGCGACGTAGCCGTAGTGCATGATGCTGGGGCTAAAAATCGCTTCGATTTCTGGCTCGTCGACACCGCTGGCATGAAAGACGCCGCCGATGATTTTGAGTTCACCATCCAGGAGCAGATTATCCAGGCAGCCGATAGCGCCGACATCATCTGGGTGGTTGTAGAAGCAAACGTCCCGGTCAATGAAGAAGATCGTCGCGTCGCCCGCCTTGCGCTGAGGAGCAAAAAGCCCGTTTTCCTTATCATAAACAAAGTCGACCGCGCTCGCGGCAACGACCTCGAAGGCTTTGAGCGCCTGGGCATAAAGCCCATCTTCCCAACCAGCGCCACCCAAAAGCGCGGCATAGACGACCTCTTGGACGCGCTCGTCACACACATCCCCAAGGCCACACTTACCGAAAACACAGACCGCCTCCACATAGCCCTCCTTGGTCGGCCAAACGTGGGTAAATCTCAGCTTTTCAACACCCTGGCAAAAAAGCAGCAAGCCATCGTCGCCGATAGGGCAGGCACCACGCGGGACATCAACCGCGCCACCGTAAAGTATAGCGGCCAAGAAATTGAGATTATGGACACCGCGGGCATCCGCCGACCTGGTAAAATTGGCGTTGGGATAGAGCACTTTAGCGTTGTTCGGTCCCTAAGCGCCATCGAACAGGCCGATGTATGCCTGCTGCTCATAGATGTGAACGAAGTCGGCACTGCCCTCGACCAGAAAATCGCCGGCATGATCAAAGAAGCAGGCAAGGGGCTCATACTCGTCGTGTCTAAGTGGGACTCTGTAGAAGGCAAAGACGCCTTTACCCGCGACGCGCTAGCACCACAAATTGCCCACATATTTGACTTCGTCGCGTGGGCACCACTCATCTTCACCAGCTCTGTCACCGGCCAAAACGTCACTAAAATATTCGATCTTGCACTAGATATTGCCGCCAACCGCAAAACCCGCATCACCACCCGCGTACTCAACTCATGGCTCGGCGGCGTCATAGCCAAACACCCACCAGCCGGGCTCAAAAACCGCGCCCCCAAACTCAACTACATGGTGCAGGAAGATGACAACCCCATTCCCGCGTTCAAAGTTTTTGGCGCTCACACCAAGTTTCTCCACTGGAGCTACAAACGCTTCATGGAGCGCGAGCTCCGCGCCCAGTTCAACTTTGAAGGAACGGCCGTGCAGCTTTGGTTTATAGAAAAAGACGGCCGGCACAAACATGGCAACAGCCCCACCAAACCAGAGCGCAGCACCACCCAGCGCAAAATAGTACAAAACAAGGCTCGTAGTAAACGAAGGGAATCATGAAGTATGAAGCATGAAGTATGTACGCAAACTAACCCTTGCGCACCCATAATTCATACTGCATATTCCCTGATTCAACAGCCGGAGGTCGCATAATGGCCTTGTTCGTCAAACGCCCCGAAATAGGTGACCGCATAAGCTTCACCACATACGGCATGAACAAATCGCTGCTGCTTGTTGGCCTTGGCAACCCGGGTTCTGAGTACAATGGGACACGCCACAACATTGGCTTTGCGTGCCTAGACGAATTTGCGCGCAAGAACGAGTTTCCATCCTGGGTGAACAAAACAGATATGAAATGCCTATCCGCGGTGAAAACGGTGGGTGACACCCGTGTAGTTTTGTGCAAACCAACAACATTTATGAACCTCAGCGGCGAGGCGGTGCAGGCGATTGCCCACTTTTACAAAATTCCTCCCGCAAACATCATCGTCGTGCACGACGAAATAGACGTAGACTTTGGCCAAATTCGCATGCGCATGGGTGGCAGCAGTGCTGGCCACAACGGCGTTAAGAGCGTCACCAAGCTGCTCGGCAGCGACGAATACGGCCGCGTGCGCGTGGGCATTGGCCCCAAAAAGCCAGACCAGATAGATTCAGCCGATTTCGTCCTCCAGGCCTTCAGCACAAAAGAACAAGCCGCCATACCAAAACTCACCCGGGAAGTCACCGCCATCTTAAGCGAATACGCCTACGGCACCCCCCTCACTCCCGACACCCGCACCTTTTTATAACTCTTGAAGTCCCAGGTAGCGCAATATCTTATTGAGATGAGTCAAAGCGCGATCAGCTACGTCTAGATCTGGGTGAATCATCTGCCGTGCTCCAAGCACACGAGCAAAGGCACGTGATTCGGCAATAATATCGAGTATCTTGTATTCTTTTTGCTTGCCGCTGTCCTTAATAAGATAGGTTGCGTTTCCGTACACTGGATGCTCGGCCACTGCAATTTCTTCTCCCCCAATTGGAAGAATAGCAAGAAAATACGGTACATCTTCTTGAGTAGTTCCAAGGTTACCTGGTTTCGTCAACCCAACCTTACCACCGTACGTATCGCGCAAGAAAAGTAAGTTTTCAATCATATCCCAGTCAAGTGGTCGCTCACCAGAGCTTCTCTCGACGGAGCCGGGATAATACCTTTTTATAAAATTCTCCATATCCACTACGGAGGCCTCCGACGGAAATATAACGATATCAAACTCCCCAATTCCACGCCCCTGTAGTGATTCGGGCAGTGCAAACCCGTGCAGGGAACTCTCGAGCTCGGCTGTTTGCGATACTGTCGTCTCGTCATTCTCTGCGAAACCTTCTGTTTCCGGCTGTAGCGAAACGACTTCATCCTCTGCAATATCTTGTAGTAGGTTCACATTGTCTGTGTCAACAGCCATCTGCACAACGTCTTCGGGGAAGAGTGCGCGGCGTACTTTTTCAAGATTTGCTAGCGTAAAGAGCTCCGCATCAAGCCCCAACGGCGTACTCCGAGGAAGCGGCGTATTCTTTGTATCTTTTGGTCCCTCTATGATCGCCGCTAGCAAATCAATTCTGTCGGCTACCCAGTCAATTTCACGACCAATATTGCGGGTACTACTGTTCTGCGCTGTACCGTTCGGGCGAAGTAACCCCGCAAAGATGCTGGCA
>JAKPIL010000126.1 GCA_029549845.1 bacterium | reverse complement strand
GTGCCCTGGAATATTTCCATCAGGGTTACTGGCGAGGAGAGCCTTTCGCAGCAAGGCTCGCATGGTGTCAACCGTATGCTGGGACATAATCCTGGGACCATTGTTTAAAGTGTTATTTGTGCCTACGCATAGAAACGGGCGGCGATAGTTTCCATCACCAACTACGGAAGCATACGCGGCACTAAGCTGTGCGGGTGATATGGTGAGACCGATTCCGAACGCTGTTTGTGCATACCGGTATCGGGCATCTGGTATGCCTACAGGCGGAACGGTGCCAACCTTATCTATCCCTCCCGCCGCAAATCCAGCCGAGCCAAAGCTATATCGATCGGTCAAATACTCGTTCCACAAATCTCTTGTGTGCGTGCCTAGGTTATCCCCTCCCATACTCTGGAGCACATGCACTGCCCCGGTATTGAGTGATAGCACGATGATGTCTTCTAGGCTTTTCTGCCCGGCGCCATGTGGGGCTGCATTGACGATCATCCTGCCATCGATAGTAACCTTATCTGCATCATAATACGTAAATGACGGCGTAATCTTTCCTTCGTTGAGCGCCGCCGCAACCAGCAACGGCTTCATGACCGAGCCAACCTCATATGGAGTGTTGGCTTCTGCCATTGCGCTGCTCGTTTTCCCTTCGACATAGTCCGAGGCGGCAACTATCGCACCGGACCGAACAGACATAACCATAATGAAACCAGCCGGTGCGTGATACTCCCTCACTGCCTTCTGTAAGGCTACGGCGGTTGCCGACTGTATCTGGTCGTTGATTGTCGTACCTAGTGCGCCACAGGGCAAACTCTGAGCTTGTAGCGCAGCGTTATGCACGCGTATTGGGAGCAACACGCTTACCGATACGCCGGCTAACAGCACACACGCTGCCCCTCTGCCGATATTTTTAGGTAGCTTTCGACGCATGTCTATCTGCTAGTTTAGTGGGCCAAAAGGCTGCAAATAAAACCATAAAGTAGGGCAGTGTCAGCTCAAGGCTCGGCGTATTGCATAGGGCATTTGCTATCAAAATACCAAACAATGCCAACATAAAGTAGCCACGGCTGCGTACGTATCTATGCGCTGCAATAATCGTAAGGACCAGCAAGCTAACAGAGCTTACAAGGCCAAAGTAATACGCAACGTCAAAATAAAGACTGTGGGTCGACATAAAAAGCTCACCTGTCTGTAGGCTTTTCTTTATGTCTTCTGGGACCTCATTTTGGTTATTGATGGCCGGAGGAAGGCTGTTCGCCCCGTTGCCCACAACGCTATTGTGTTTCACGATATCAAGGCCCGATGTTTTATATAAACTCAGTCGATACGAAACACCACGGTTCACGCTTGAAGCCCCAAACCGATCAAAATAATTGGTTTCTATTCTAGGCAAAACAGAAACAGCCAGCAGCGCAACCAGCGCAATCCCAACGACAATTTTACTTCGTCTCCAGGCCACCACAACCGCTCCTGCCGAGAGCACCGCCAGAACAAAATAGCTAACCCTCGACTGCGTCAAAACCACAGTAGCGGCAGCTACGCATGCAAGCGCACCGCTCATACTTTTCCAAAGGAAGTGTCTATGCACCGATATGGATTTCAGGCCAATAGCGTACGCGAGACACGCAAACATGCCCATTGATGTTGCCTGTAGCAACAATCCGCTGACACGAAAGCCGTATCGTATATAGAACTGATTGATATATAGTGAGCCAAGCATACAAACGAGCATAACTAACAGAGTTATCTTTGATCGCACGGCTTTCTGGGCGATGTCCGTAAGGCCTATGGCTACGGCTAAAAACGAAGCCCAGGTTAGCAGCCCTAGGTACTCAGGTGTGAGCCCAAACAGACGAACTTCTACGGTGTCCGCCGTACGCACCGTCGAAAGTACCATCATAGCGGTCATACCCATGACCGTGTACCGGGCAAGCTTCGGCAGACCGCGCCAGTTCTGAACAAGTTGGTGACGCATGCTGGTACTCACCACAAGCAACGAAGCCAGCAACAAAACAGAAAACCGTATCGCCCGGCTCACAAGCGGCTGGTCTATGACATAGAAAAGCGGCAGCGCAAGAAGCATGCAAAATAAAAGCAGCCGTGGATCGACTGCTTTTATTTGTTTCATGACATATGTCACATTACGCTACTTCCTAGTACTGCATGAGTAGCGAATGCCGCAACCATCGGCAATCCTAGCCCATGTCTTTGGACCCACAACCCCATCGACTACCAGACCCTGTCGTTGCTGGAACCGCTTCACGACATCTAGTGTTTTTGACCCAAAACTACCGTCAATGGTAAGCTTGCTTACTGGTATCACCTGGTATGTTATCCACTGGTTCAGTGCATACTGTAGTGCCTTCACGCAGCTCCCCTTACTTCCATATCGAAGAGTAGGTGTTGGGTCTTGGTTACAGGTGTACGGCGTAGAGCCACTCATATAGCTATACGCACTACTCTTTGTCGCAAGATACGCGCCTATGCTACCGACTACCAGCACTGCTATGATTGGAATAGCCAAGTGGTGGCTAAAACCTTTTTGGTTCAGCTTTTTAAACATCTAAAGACTCCTTTTTAATTAAGTGATTGCTGCGATATGTTTTAAGCATAAGACGTACGGAAGTACTTGTCAACAGCAGCTATTCAGGAGATATTTACCGGGCATGACGGCACAATTAAACCATGCACAAACAAACTATCGTCGCCCTTGTGAGCATGCCAGGAGCTGGCAAGGGACTGTGTGTTGAATATCTAGAAAAAAGGAACTGGCCAAGTGTATACCTGGGCGGGATTACCGTAGACGAGTTCGAGCGCCACACCCGTCAGCACTCCCGCAAGGCCCTGTTTACTCGTCACGGTCACACCGCCGTCCGCAAACACCTGCAAGCTACCTAAAGAATACTAGCGATCTTGCGTTCTAGGCTGGTCGGGCCATCTTCATTCAGAATGGTTATGTCACATTTGGCTTTTACTGCTGTCATGTTCAATGTAGCGGCATCGCCAGATTGCTGCATCTCGGCAGCTTCTTCGGCCAAAAATTGTTTATAGGTTTTGCTATCTTCGCTTCCACGCCCCCTGTTCGCAGACTGGATTCGAGCATAACGCAGCCGTGGATCCGCATCCACCCAATACACCACGCCCCCGAGCTCATGGACGCGGTCATTTTCTCCAGGATTCCGCAAACTTGCGACCGCTACACCGCTATAGTTTCCATCCTGACGCTGAAATACCGCGACGGCTTTATCAATAAGTACACCCAGGCCACCCTCGCGCCGCCACTCGGCGCTTATCATCCGCAAATTCTCGCGCTCAACGGGTAGTCCACGCGCGCGGCATTCGTCACGCAGCATTTCTGTTACCGATACGAACAAATAGCCATGTTTATCCGCCAAAAGTTGCCCGACAGTATCTTTTCCGCTGCCATTTGTTCCTGCTATGCCGACTAGTTTCATCGCTACGATTGTATCAGACATTCCGTCGGATGCAATCTAGCTCTTTACTACACGCACGCATCGTCGCCACCTGCCCTGCTTCGACCCATGCTGGTTTGGCACGTTTTTTGTGGGCGTGCTGGTGCTGACTGGCTCATTACTCTCCCGCGTACCAGAACGGCTAAAAGCCTTGTTTCATTTTGTGCCAGAGGGTACTGCCAGACGCATTCTTTTTGTGACCGGCCTGCTGCACTATTTCCTGAGCAAATTGCGCGCCGCAAAAAGAATTGTAAAATCCTGGGTAAAACTCACCCCTGTTAAAAGCTCATCCCAGGTGAAAACGTCCTACAGTGTTATGCCCAGTGAGGCAGCAAACTCAACGTAGCTACCGCGCACCAGGTCTGGCGCGGAGCCGTCCCTAGCAAGCCCCATTGCATTGTGAGACATAAACTAATTTCTCCGGTGTAGTGATTTTGCCAATATGATAATATCTGCTAGTGTGTCTACGGCCACATCTACTTGGTCAAAGTTCAATAGCTCGGTCGCAGGAACCCGACTTCCCATACCAACGGTTGTAAGTCGAGCATCTCGAGCCGATTGCAACCCCAATGGACTATCATCCACCCCCCACATTCCAGATATTATACTTTCTTCTTCATGACGCCTCAGGGATGCAGACAGTAGCGTTTTTGCTGCGCGGCGATACGGCTCTGCAAAAGGCTTAGTGTTAAAGCTGTTGTCGTAGGTCAACACATGCCCCGTATTAATAAATCTACCCAGGCCAAATGTATCATACACAACCTCAAATTCATCAGCGGTTTGCGTAGTTGAAACTGCATTCCCTAAATTTGTATGTCTAAGACCAAACTCAAGCGCAGCCTTTGCACCAGAATGCAAGCCACCCCATCGTCGAATATTTTTTAAATGTATTTCCTGTCGTAGAGCAACGAACTCTAGCACTCGTTCATCATGCATATCTGTAGCCGTTACTCCAGGCACTCCAGCCATTGCTAATAAATTGGCTAGGCTGCCGGCAACTGAATGTTCGGCTGCCGTCCTAAATGCCTCTTCACTCTGAGCAGTAGTCAAGGTTCGTAAGTATTCATTATTAATACCTGCCTGTCCGCCCATAATATGAGCCGCCTCTACACGTGAGAGATCATGTAAAGATTGGCCTTCATATGGCCCTCGCGCAACTCTCGAGTTTAAAAGTGTATCATCAACATCCCAAACAAAACCATTTGGATACTCGGGTACCTTTATTTCATTTTCAAGTCGGCGAATATAATACATAATTTGAATATTAACAAAAATATTATACTAATACAAGTCTGTTACGCAGTTTAGTAAGAGCTTTGGCTTCAATCTGGCGAATGCGTTCGCGGGTGACGCTAAACTCTTGGCCGACTTCTTCCAAGGTGTGCTGTTTGCCGTCCTCCAGCCCGACGCTATGTACAACCTGCGGCCGAGACCGTTCGCGCAGCTCCTGTCCAACTTACTTACGTTACGCGTATCCAGCAGCGTGTCGTCGACGTCAAAGGCTGCTCCTATGAGCACAGCTCCCGCAATCTTAGGTTGTTACTTTATATAGTCATGGAGTTTGCGGGCGTCTTTGTGCTTGCGTAGTTTAGCAAGAGCCTTGGCCTCAATCTGGCGAATACGTTCGCGGGTCACACTAAACTCTTGGCCGACTTCTTCCAGCGTGTGCTGTTTGCCGTCCTCCAGCCCAAAGCGCAGTTTCAGTATCTTTTGTTCTCGTTCTGTCAGGGCAGAAAGCATGTCTTTCACCTGCTCTTTTAGCAGCTGGCCGGTGGCTGATTCTTCTGGGGTAATGGTGTCTTCGTCTTCGATGAAGTCAGCCAGCACGGACTCTTCTTCGTCGTCACGAATGCTCGCATC
>JAKPIL010000119.1 GCA_029549845.1 bacterium | reverse complement strand
AGCCAGCGTGAGGACGATGATAGAGAACTCGCTCACCTGCGAAAGATGTGCTGCAGCCTTAAACCCGGTTTGCTTCGTAAACCCTAGTAGCCCCATGCCCATAGACACGCTAAACGGCTTCACAAAGAGTGCAATGGCAGATAGTAACAAAGCCGGTACAAGCGCTTCAGACATACCGCCGGGAGTCATGGTGCTGCCAAGGCTGATGAAAAACAGCACCAAGAAAAAGTCGCGCAGCGGCTTCAAACGCGTGCTGATTTCCTGTGCGTAGGGAAGTGATGCCAGCGAAACGCCGGCAAAAAGCGCGCCAACTTCGAGCGAAAAGCCCGCTATATCAAACACAGCGGCAACGCTAAAGGCCCAGGCGAGCGCAAAGGTGAATAAAAACTCTTGGTTTGATGCAAAAAACTTCGCCAGCTTGGACATAACAAACCAGCCTATGAAGGTCAGTGTGCCACCTAGCAGCAACCCCTTACCCACAAGGCCGTAGAGCTGGTCGGCGCCGCCACCATCGTTTGCTGCTGCTAGAAAAACAAGCGCAATAGTTGCGGCCAGGTCCTCTACTAGCAAAATACCTATGGTGACCTGTCCGTACAGCCGGTGTTGTTCGCGTTTGTCTACCAGGTTTTTGACAACTACAATGGTGCTGCTAAACAGCATCGCAACTGCCAAAACAACGGCTTCGGAACGGGGTAGATCCAGCAGATTGCCCACGCCGTAAGTGATTCCGCCCACCAGTATGGTGTTGAGCAAGAAGACCAGGAAAACCGGCTTCCCAGTGTTTTTTATGACTCCCACGTTCAAACCAAGGCCGACAATGAAGAGCAGCAGCGCTATACCAATCTGGCTAAACGAATCAAACGCATCACGGTTCTGTATGAGGTCAAGGGCGGCCGGCCCACACACAATGCCAGAAAGTATATAACCGATGATAAGCGGCTGGCGTAGTAAACGCATCACAATAGACACGCCCGCTGCCACAGCCAGCACAGCAGCAAGTTGTAGAAAAATGCTTGATTCCATTCCTACTATCTTCGCATATTGCTCATGTTTTTGCCACCGCACGGGAGGGTTACATGCACAGACGGCGCGCAGCAAGGTTGCACGCCTGTACGCTCACCAGAAATACACTCCCATATGGAGCGCGGTCGAGTATACTTGTAATATGGCTTCTTCTCGTATTTTCATTCGTAACACGGCCGCGCGCGACCTGCTTGACCTATTTCTGGTCTCAGCGGCAAGTAGTATTGTGCTGATTCGGTTTGCGCTGTACCTTACCGACTACCCAGCGCTTGGAGGCGGCAAATACCATGTTGCGCACATGCTCTGGGGCGGACTACTGATGCTCGTGGCATTCGTGCTCAACTTTGCGTTCCTCGGGTTGCGACTACAAAAGCTCACGGCGTTCCTGGGAGGCATAGGATTTGGCGTGTTTATAGACGAGATTGGCAAATACGTCACGCGGGACAACGACTACTTTTTCCACCCCTCGGTGGGCATCATTTATGCCATTTTTGTGGTGTTGTACCTGGCCATCACATTCCTTACGCGTGAGCAGCCACTCACCAGCGCCGAATACCAAATGAATACACTACGAAAGTTAGAAGAAGCCGTCCACCAGGACATGGATATTCACGAAAGAGCCGCTGCTCGCCAGTTGCTTGCGCGGGCTGACCAGCAAGATGGCATAACAAAGCGTTTACACGAGCTGCTGTATGAGGTACCGATTGTGTCGTCAGGGAAGCCGGGGCCGGTGCGTCGACTGCGCAGCCGTATCGCACAAAGCTATAATAAGCTCTGGAATCTTCGCGGTTCGTCGCTGGCGGTGCGGTGGTTTTTCATCCTTGAAACAGCCATGTTCATGCTGGCCGTGCTGGGGGCGGTGTATACCAACCTGGGCAATGTAAAAGAGTTCTTTAGCGGCCACGCTACCTATGGCCACAGCCTCGTAGTTGGCCAGCTCGTTTCGACGGTCATAGCCGGCCTGTTTGTGGTAATGGGGCTTAGCTGGTTGAGCGGTTCACGGCTGCGCGCTTTTGAGTGGTTCCGCCGGGCGACACTCGTGAATCTCCTCCTCACAGAGTTCTTCATCTTTAGCCGCATACAGTTTGGAGCTATGGCAGGGTTCATATTTAACCTGCTCCTGCTCATCATCATTAATGCCGCCATAGACCAGGAAACACGCCACCAACGCGATTAAACGCAGGGGCTCATACGGTGATAGCCCCTTCGTGCTATACTAGCCAAAACACCAATGAGGTAAAAACCTAAGGAGTTATCATGCCATCCCAGACGGAAATACACCCCCATACCATTCAGCTAGTGTCGAAATGGCGAGGCGACCTAGTTGTTTTTAGTGACACCTTTGGTGAAGGGGCCGTAGGTCTAGGTCAGGGCTCACTACCACCGGAATGGTGGAAGACGCGCGATCCCGATGCTGTCATTGCCACACGTTTTGGCAACACAGGTAGCATAGGAGGGAGCTTGGAATTCCCTACTGGACTAACTGGTGGCGAGGATTTTGGACTTTGGATGCTTGATGATAGAAACCTGCTCCGTGAGCAGCACGCTAAACGTATCGAAGGACATCCTTTTGCCCAAAAACTTCCATCGGCTCAAGCTTTTGTCGAGCGTTTGCGTCAACCAATTGTTGCGATCGCAAATAACGCGCCAAGAGGTGGCAAAAATCCTGCTGGCGGAAGAAACGGAGAACCTTACCATCTTGCGGTAACTGAATCCGGCATGCTCGTATTTGCTTCACGGCTGAAGGCGTTAGCATATCTTGCGATGGCCAACCGCATACAGTCGCTATATGAGGTCCGAAAGCTAAATAACGTATATGGTCCAGAGCAACAGTTTCGCTCATCAGTCGTTGCACAGACTCTGTTTAGTATGGATACAGATCTTGTGCCCGTCTATCAGTATGGTTCGGTCGCAGAGAAAGAGGAAGCTATCGAAAACGGAGAACATACGGAAAAGATTCCCAAGGCAGAGCATAAGAAGATTGCGAATGTCGACAAGTTCGGTAACGGTATTGTCCTTGACGACTTATCGATTTTGAATGCAATGAGGCAAACAGGTTTTGGTACGATTATAGTCACTGACCAGGGGCAGAGACATGTAGAAAGGGTGCGTTTAGTGACGGATCTTGATGCGGCGCAAGAGGGTGAGCTAGTGGTCTACCAGAATCCTTCAGACGGTGTTGTGCAAACGCAAGGCCTAGGCCTTTATGAGCTTGTAGTAAAGGTGCCAGACCCGAACACATCCACAGATACAACGATGCACAGGTTGGTTCGTGCGATCCCGGGGTTCAATCACTTGAGGGCGCAATTAGAGCTTGCCGCGTAGAACTTTTGAAACCAGTTTGCCGTAGCGGGTGGTGAGGTCATGGGTGTTTAGGAAGGTATGCATGCGAACGTTTTTGTTGCGGGCTAGAAGTTCTACATTGCTCCCTACGACCACTTGGTCAAGGCTGCCATAACACACATCTATGGGGAGTTTGAGGCCTCGAATATCCTGGAGGATGGTCTGTTTTTCTATACATTCTTTCAGGGTGCGCATAAATGGTACCCACGTGCTTGGCTGCTTTATAATGCCGCGCGGAAGCGGCGCAAAGTACATGAGCCGGCCAAACGTGTCGGGTGTGATGCGTGGGTCATCGCGTAGGAACTTGTATATATTGAGCAGCAAGCCGGTTAGTTTTCGCGCCGTTCGGCTTTTGATGTGTGACAGTGGCGGGTACACGGGCGGGCTCAGCAGTAACAGTCGGCTGAGATTGGCTTCGTGCTTGGTGGCATACCGCGTAGCTAGGAGCGAACCAAGTGAATGGCCTATCAGTATAAATGGGCTTCCCAGGTGAAATTTGTGCATGGTGTGCTGCAGTGCACGCATGTGGTCATCCATGGTGTAGCTCAGCCACTGCGGCTTGGGTGATTGCCCAAAACCAAGCAAATCAATAGTGATGCAATGGTACTGTTGTTCTAGGTGCGGCAGTACTTTGCTCCAGTCGTCGCCACTGGCAGCGATGCCGTGCAGGAGTACGACGACCGGTTTTGAGCGGTCTCCGCTATGAGCCGAATGCAAACTATATGGTCGCCCAAGTATGCCATGCCACAGGTAGTCAAACATTATCCCAGCATACCGCGTAACAGAAACGATGTAAAATCTGCGTTTTCACCTGTCAGTAACTTTCGTCACATACTTTTACGCAGCGCTTCAGTATAGTTACACATGGAAATTGATTTTCCACGAAAAAGGCCGAAAGTACCGGCCTTTTTAAAATGCTTTGCATTTTAAAAAGAGTTATCTAAAGGAGAGGCTCGCCTCTCCCGAAGGTTTTTTGAAATGAATTCAAAACCCTTCTCCCTCTCTCTGAAGCCCGGCTATCGCCTCGTTCGCCTTTGGCTCATGCTTGATCAGAGACATTACGGACAGGAGCCACGCTCCCGTGCCGCTATCTGGAAATTCAGCGAACATTTCCCGATCTGCCTTGTTAGAACTATAGCTCAGGAGTTTGTAGCACAGCCTGCGCAGGTGCCGGTGAGTTCTATTTGGTGGGTGGTGAGGGTGAAGTCGCGGCGGGCGGCTAGTTCGCGTAACCGTTTTTCGAGAGCGGGGTCTTCGGGAAGGGCAATGCTGGCACCGCACGTACTACAAGTGGCGTGGTGGTGATGCTCTAGGAAGGCTTCACCAAGCTCCAGCCGGTATTTCCACCCGGTTGGTATGCGTACAACTATGCCAAGTTTTTCAAATAATTCAGCAGTTCTGTATACACTTGCTCGGTCAAAGTTTTCACAACTTTTCACGAGCTCACTCATAGTGAGGCTTTTGTGGTGCTGCAAAGCATCAAAGACGGCTTGGCGTGGTTGGGTGAGGCTGAGTTTGTGTGTGCGGAGAGATTTTTCAAATATGTCTTGACTGCTCATGCCGCAATTTTACTACAAATTGCGACACTTTTGCAAAAAATATGCAAAGCAGGTACGCTCTAAACATGGTAATTCTTCTTGCAATACTTGCAGCACTGGCAACAACAGTTGGTGGTGTTGTGGCGCTTAAAAACCAGGATAAACTGTATCGACTGCTTGGGCTTACGGCTGGGGTCGTCATGGGTGTGGTAGTCTTTGGGCTTTTGCCGGAAATAGTCGAGTTGAGCGAAGCGACTTCACGGGATATTACGACCGCCATGGTTGCGCTGATGGGTGGTTTTTTGTTTTTTCATGTTATTGAAAAAACTATTCTTATCAGCCATGCAGACGAAAATAAATATGGTGAGCACCACCATCCGCATGTCGGAAAAGCCGGAGCAGTAGCGCTTGCCGGACATAGTATGCTGGATGGGTTCGGGATAGGACTTGCTTTTCAGGCAAATCCGGCTATAGGCGCGGCGGTAGCGTTTGCCGTTATAGCTCACAGCTTTTCAGATGGCCTCAATACGGTCAACCTTATGCTGGCTCATAAAAATAATCGACGAAAAGCCGTGGTTATGCTGGCAGTCGATGCGGTGGCTCCGCTCACCGGTGTGCTTTTGAGCTACCTCATACACTTTGGTGATGAATTTATCCTGTGGTATTTATCTTTCTTTGCTGGCTTCTTGCTGTACATTGCGGCAGCGGAAATCTTGCCAGAAGCACACAGCAAACGTTCTTCGTATGGCACTATTGCCCTGACCGTACTTGGCGCGGTGGTGATGTATTTCGTCACTCGCTTAGCCTAATGCTATACTGACTCTATGGAAACGGTGGTTATTATACTGGGGGTTGTGGTTGTTTTGCTGGCTGCGGT
>JAKPIL010000102.1 GCA_029549845.1 bacterium | reverse complement strand
TTCCCATATGATTAGTATTCAGATAATCATATGTTGGCCATTCGGCAAAAACCGAACGTACCCAGCACATGATAGTATACCCTACGCTCTCGATATTTACCTTGTAACGCCCTCACATAAGGAATATACTTCAGTTCTATGACTATTTTATTTGTGCAAACAGGCGGAACCATTGATAAGGGCTATCCGATGACTAGCGACGACAGTAATGGATATTATTTTGAAATTGGTGAACCAAGTTTTCTCAGAACGATTGAAAGAGCAAACCCCGACTTCTCATACCGTATGACAACAGCAGCCCGCAAAGATAGCCTCGATCTCACGGATGAAGACAGGACAACCATCAAGCACATTGCTGAGACTGCTAAGGAAGACCGCATAGTCATTACTCACGGTACCGACACCATTCACATCACTGCTAAGGAACTCTCGGACATCAAGGGCAAGACCATTGTTCTCACGGGCTCCCGTTTACCAGAAAAATTTTACGATTCAGAAGCAGACTTCAACCTTGGCATGGCCATCGCCGGCGCACAGGTTCTCCCACATGGCATCTACATTGCACTATTTGGCCTTTTGACCCCCTGGGACAAATTCAGCAACAAATAGCCTAAGGCATGAGCTGGAGCAGGCTCTGATTGATATTGCCCACAATACCGCCAAGCCCGCCGAGCATAACAAGCGCAATCACAATGAAAAAGCCGTATGGCTCAATTCGCTCCATAAACTCCCTTATGGGCTGCGGTGCGAACGCATACAACACGCGGGACCCATCGAGCGGTGGTATGGGGATCATGTTGAATACAAATAACGCGATGTTCAGCTGGCGAAAGAGTGCAAGCAACTCCCCTGTAAAGCTATATGCATCGACCCCGTGCATAAGCAACGAGGTTAGCACCGCAAGCACGAGGTTAGAAAGTGGTCCCGCAAATGCTATAAGTGCGGCGCCCATATCACCGTACCGAACGCGGTTCGGGTTAAACGGCACTGGTTTTGCCGCGAGTATCAAAACATGCAGAAACACCCAGGTAAATGCCGGCAGTAGCACCGTCGTAAACAGATCCATGTGCCTGATAGGGTTAAGAGATATCCTCCCCTCATCGCGGGCAGTCGTATCACCAAGCTTGTAGCCCACGTAGGCGTGCATAAACTCATGCACCGTCATCGCTACCAGCAAACAACCCATGACTATGATAAAACTAACAATATTTCCTATATCCATATATACCTAGTATACCAGCGTTGACTTCAGAGGTGAAAATCTGTACAATACCACCTTGAATCTAACCCTAACTCGGAGCTTACAATGCAAAAATGTGATCTTACCGGTAAAGGCAAGCAGTACGGCAGTAATGTCAGCTTTAGCCAACGCCACACCAAGAAAGTCTGGAAGCCAAATCTACAGACCAAAACAGTTGAAGTTGATGGAAAAAAGGTCAAGCTGAAGATCAGCACCCAGGCCATCCGAACGCTCAAGAAAAAAGGCATTCTAGCCAAATAATCCCTGTTGATTGTAATTCAGTCATCCAAAAAAGTCGGATAAATCTATCCGACTTTTTTATGTGGCAAACCCGCAAACATACTCGCGGTGATACTTCGAGAGGTAGCCCTCCGAATGTCTATGACCTCTCGAGAACAACCAGTTGCGTCGTGTCCGACATATCAGCAGATTTATACTGCAGCTTCTTAACGGTCTCTTTTGGTTCCATACCAAAAGTCTTCAGCGCATCTTCAAGCGTTTGCTGCGGAACTTCATATGCAAGATCTGTGTCTGCATAGTGCGTTGGGATAAACACTTTTGGCTCTATTGCCTTCACGACCTGCAAGGCACCCGTTGGGTCCATGGTGTAGCCAGTACCACCCACGGGAACAACTAACACATCAACAAGCCCTATGTCTTCCAGCTTTGACTCGCTCAGTTTTGGATACACATGCCCAATGACCAATATTCTGACGTCACCGAGAGTCACTTTATACATGGTAGCGTTTCGTTCCTGCTCGCCGTCCATGTGCGCTCGCGCCTGGATGCCGCGTATGTTCACGCCACTCACTTCGTACTCACCAGCTATATCTATGGTCATCTTTGAGCCCGGTACCACTTCTGGGTGCTGCATGGTGAAAAGACAAACGTCTCCCTCGCGGGTAATAGATTTTGCGCCTAGGCTTGCCAGGTTGTCGTCAAAGACAAACCGTACCTGTTTTGTGCTAATAACAACGCAGTTTGCGCCATAAAATTGTATATCCACTGTCGCTTCGCTCCTGTAGTTAGTATTTGTAGATAGGAGTTAGGAAATCCCAAAATCTCGCTCCCCTCACTATAGCCTATCTGAGGAGATACGCCAACTACCCAAGCAGACCTGGTTTGTCTAGAAGCACCTGTTTTTTAGAAAGCAGGACGTTCGATATAAACCGGTCTTTGATCTGCAGCCGGTAGCGGAACTCATCGAGCGAGAAGGTGGTGTAGCGCAGTTCCTTGCCCTCTTGCTCCTCTAGCTCGGTAACGTACTTCTGCAAGGCGTTGTTGTTTACATTGCCAACTATGAGCACATCTACACCGCTTGTTTCGTCACGTGTAAACTGGCCAAGCAAGCATGCAATCTCAACATTACCGAGTTGCTTCAGGTCAGCCGGCTCCTCAACCTCCACAACAGCCACGGGCTCTTCATGTTCGTGCTCCTGCTCGTGTTCGGGAGATTCTTTGCGAGCGGCCTTGGTGGCCTTGCGTGGCTTCTTGCCGCCAAATATTTCTTGCAGCGGGTCGTAGTAAGAGTACTTCTGGTTGACCTCGTAGTAGACTTTGTTATTGCTTGAGTCGCTTGTGATGATGCCCACGTTCAGCAGGTTTGCAAGCTCTCGGCGTACTGAGTTGATTTGCTCGTCAATTTTGCGGGTAATCTCGCGAACGTAAAATGACCGGTTTGGGTTTTCGTAGAAAAGATGCAGCAGCTTCACACGCGTTTTGGAACCGAATAGCTGTTCTACCATGGGTGCACCTCCTTACTCAATACTTTCTATAGTGTAGCAGGTTATGCAGTGAACAAAAATACTAATTGTTCAGAAATGTTGTCACAATATCTACAGCATTACTGGGGTCGTCTACCCACTGAATACTAATGTTGCGCTTAAACCATGTGCGCTGTTTCTTCGCGAGCTGCATGGTCGAACGCACGATTCGCTCCTGCGTTTCGTGCAAATCTGCCTGGCCTGCAAAGTACTCTCGCCACTCACGGTACCCTATGCTTCTCATAGGCTCAGCGTCCCAGCCATAGCGACCAGCAAGACCACGAACCTCATCTTCAAGTCCGGCTTCGAGCATGGCTGTAACCCGTTTTTTCACCTGGGATTCCAAACTATCCCGCTCGATACGAAGGCCGATGATGCATGTTTCCGCGCGGAGTGGAGCGCGCTGTGCCACCGCCCCACCGTTCTCTATAAGCCGGATGACTCGGCGTTTGTTGGCAGTATCTATGCCCGATGTGTCCAGTCCCCGGTAGTGAGCAAGCGTAAGCAGGTCGGCAAGCTCCATTGTATTTAATACATCTCTTTCACCGATGTTAGGTGATGGTAAAAATGCATAGTCATACAACACGCTATCTACGTACAGACCGCTGCCGCCCACCAGCACAGGGAGTTTCCCGCGCGCCGAAATAGCATGTATGGCCTGCTCTGCCAGTGTTTTAAACTGCGCTGCGTTAAACCCTGTTGTAGGGCTTGCAACATCAAGCATATGGTGCGGCACCTCGGCCTGGTCATTTTCACTTGGTTTAGCCGTACCGATATCGAAACCCTGGTATACCGTCATGGCATCGGCGCAAATAATTTCGCCGTTGAACTGCCGCGCTATGTCCATAGCAAGTGCCGATTTGCCACTAGCCGTTTCGCCGACTATGACCACGAGCTTGCAGTGCGTTAAGTTCACGTTCATACAAAGAACTATAGACTAAAAGCTAGTTACTATAAACTTCGCCCGGCCACCACAGCAGCCGCCCCACATCCACCCGGTATTCGTCCGATACGGCGACACCCTCCGCCCGCAAGTGCTCGGCATGCGCCGCCCGCCCGCCTGGGTACCCTGCAGCCAAACCGCCGGTTTTGTTCACCACACGCTGCCAGGGCAAGTCTGGATCGCCAAAGTGTGCTATGCCGCCCACTATCCGTGCCGCCCGCGCATTTCCACACAACGCCGCCAGCTGCCCATACGTCATCACCCTGCCCGAAGGTATCTGCGCCACCACCGCCTCCACCCGCCCCCGAAAGTTTTCACCTACTACTTCAGACACCAAAATACTCCGCAACCGCACGCCAATCTTTAAGGTGTGCCATTCCCTCACGAGCCTCAGCATGCTGGTTATCTGAAAGATTGCCGTACAAGATTGCTTTTATCCCATGGTCCGTTGCACTAATACAGTGCTTTTGTTGGTCATCTATCACATATGCGACGCGGTGGTCA
>JAKPIL010000090.1 GCA_029549845.1 bacterium | reverse complement strand
TTCCGAACCGCCTCAAGTATGGTATAGGTGCCGACGATGTTCGTTTGTACGAACGGCCACGGCTCTCGGAGTGAGTTATCGTTATGTGACTCGGCCGCAAAGTGTACGACTATATCGGTCTCGGCAACAAGCTTGTCCATGAGTTCGGCGTCACAAATATCACCAGTCACGAACTCTATCTTATCGAGCACAGATTTTAGGTTATCCGGATTGCCCGCATAAGTAAGCTTATCGATAACAGTTATATGGTAGTCGGGTCGGTTTTTGAGCGTGTAGTGTACGAAGTTCGACCCAATGAACCCCGCTCCGCCCGTTACAAGTAGTCTAGTCATGTCCTATTAGTATATGACGCTACTGGGGCAACGTCCATTGTGGAAAATGGTCGCATTTAAAAAAGCATATAACACAACGTTTTCACAACTGTTTAGTGAACTTTTAGCCTTCAATAAGTTCTTTGACTCGTACGACCAGATCATCAAGCACGGCTTGGCTATCGGACTCGGCATTCAGGCGCATGACAGGCTCGGTGTTGCTTGCGCGCACATTGAACCAGGTGTGTTCACCGATGTTTATAGTC
Source organism: bacterium (assembly GCA_029549845.1). Taxonomy (GTDB): domain Bacteria; phylum Patescibacteriota; class Saccharimonadia; order Saccharimonadales; family UBA4665; genus JAGXIT01. Next base: position 2,419 of record JAKPIL010000090.1, on the reverse strand, counting down.
AGCCCATCGAGCCTGGTTTGTTCATACTCACTGTAAGCTTCGCTCAGTCGGTCGAGGGCGCCGTCTTTATCTTCGACCACAAAGTTAATCTCTGGTATGGCCGCAAAGTGCGTGTACTGCTTCCGAAGTTCGGAGAGTTTTTTCCCGCTCAGGCCGGCCACATACAGACCTATGACTGCGCCGATGAGCCCAGAATCTGCGTACCAGTTGTCGCGGAAGAAAAAGTGGCCGCTCGCCTCGCCACCAAACACAGCATCTTCTTCAAGCATGCGCCGTTTAATATTCGCGTGACCAACGCGTTCAATAACAGGCTCGCCACCCGAGGCCTGAATGACGCGGGGAACCGTTCGGCTGTTGCGGACATCGTAGATAATCTTTGCGCCAGGGTGCTGCTGCAGGAAGTAGTCTGCAAGCATTGCGCTCATGACACCACCGGTCAGGACGGTACCAGTCTCATCGACCAAGAACGCTCGGTCACCATCGCCGTCAAACGCAGCGCCTCCATCGAGTTTGTTCTCTTTGATGCGCGAAATCATATCGGAAAGCGTCTCAAACTTGAGGGGGTTCGCCTCGTGGTTTGGGAAGGTGCCATCAAGCTCAAAGTACATTTCATCAACTTCCCAGGGCACGTAGGGCTCAAGCTCGGGGAAAATCTTGCCAGCCATACCATTACCAGCATCAACGGCAATCCGCATTGGTTTGAGTTTGTCGGCATCAACAAAAGAAAGCACGTGCTGCACCCAGCCCTCATCAATGTTTTTAGTTGTCACGGTGCCAGGCTTCTCTGCAGCGGGGTTAAATGTGCCGGCTATGACCGCATCACGGATAGCAAACAAGCCGCTTTCATGACCGATGGGCTTGGCCTGCTCGCGGCACAGTTTAATACCGTTGTCTTTGCCCGGGTTGTGGCTTGCGGTGACCATAGCGCCACCAGCTAGGCCCATACTCCCTACGGCAAAGTAAATCATGTCACTGGTAACCTGGCCGATGTCTATAACGTCCCGTCCTTGGCTGGTAAGCCCAGCGATGACAGCATCCGCCAGCGCGCCGGAATCTGGTCGCATATCACGGCCCACCGCCACCGTGCCGGGGTCGAGCATGTCGGCGAGAGCCTTGCCGATCCCCTCTGCGACTGCTTCATTAAGTTCGGTACCGACCGCCCCGCGGATGTCATACGCCTTAAATATTCCCGATATATCTGCCATGGTTCCTCCTAAGTTGTATATTCTAGTATACCGCCGACCGCGCAAGCTGTATAATACTGAACATGAAAATTACGATTATTAGTGGTTATTTTAACCCGCTTCACGGTGGACACCTCGATATGGTTGAGTCAGCGAAAACAATGGGAGACAGGCTGCTCGTTATCGTCAATAACGACAAGCAGCAACTCCTGAAAAAGGGTAAGATTATCCTAGATGAGAGTAATCGCTTACGACTCATGGCCGCCCTCCGAGATGTCGACGAGGCAGTGCTGTCTATAGATACAGAAGGCACCCCAACCTCGCAGCCCCAGAGTAAGACCCTTGAAATGCTCGCCAAGCAGTACCCAAACGACGAGCTGACGTTCGCGAACGGCGGTGACCGAAACTCAACCAGTGCTATCCCTGAAACAGAGGTCTGCGAAAAGTATCACATCCAGATGCGTTTTGATGCAGGAACGGGCAAACCAGACTCATCTACCAGGATAAACCGCGAAACTGGTCACGAAACCGACTAGCGTTTACGCTGAATCTCCCCGAACGTCTTACTGTGTAGAGTACCTTACTCGACGGTGACGGATTTTGCGAGGTTGCGTGGTTTGTCGACGTTGAGGTCTTTTTCTACCGCAACGTAGTAGGCGAAAAGCTGGACAACTATGGCGCTGAGCAGCGGTGTCGCCTGCTCTAGGCTGGGCGGAATATATATGACATCATCAACCAGCGAACCAATATGGTCGTTTCCTTCGGTCGCGATGGCTATGACAGGCCCCTTGCGGGCTCGAATTTCTTCTATGTTGCTATAGGCCTTTTCCAGCAGTTCTGAATCGGTTGCGATGGCGAATGTTGGGAACTGCTCGTCTATGAGTGCCAGCGGACCATGCTTCAGCTCGCCGGCAGCGTAGCCTTCCGAGTGGATGAGCGCGCATTCCTTCAGCTTTAGGGTGCCTTCCAGCGCGAGTGGGTAGTTATAGCCGCGGCCAATATACATCATGTCTTTGGCCTGAGCATATTTGTGCGCAAGTGCTTTAATGTGCTCGGCCTGCCCCAGTACTTGCTCGGCCTTTTGTGGGAGCGCATGCAGCTCTTCGAGGAGGGGTTTGTACAAGTCGGAGCGTCCATCGCTGAGGTACAAAGCTATGAGGAGTAAGATGGTGTACTGCGCCAAAAACGCCTTGGTACTCGCCACGGCTTGCTCTGGCCCGGCGTGGCAGTACACG
>JAKPIL010000089.1 GCA_029549845.1 bacterium | reverse complement strand
GAACCGAAGACGTTATATATTTCTGCCCATCTGACATGGCTTATCCGATGGGGTTAAATTTGTTCGAGTATCGCACGCCTGACCAAAAGGATTTTATTATCCAAGAGGTGCTGGGCATGCTGTATAAGCTGTACGATCCGCAGCATCAGGGAATCATGGGGCCGCGGTATGAGAGTATTTTCCGTAACTGCGCCTTGGCTGTTATGGCAGACCCAAACGGGAGTACTTTCGTAGACATTCCAAAGCTGTTCCGTGACCCAGAGTTCTTAAAACAGAAACTATCATATGTGAAAGATCCAAACGTTCTAGACTACTGGCAAAAGGAGTATCCGGCCAGCCAGCGTTCGAATGAGGCGGGTGAAGTTGTCAGCTGGTTTGTGAGTAAGTTTGGTGCATTTCTTTCGAACGAAATGATGCGAAATATCATCGGTCAGACCAAGAGTGCGTTTGACCTGCGAGACATCATGGATAATAAAAAGATTCTGCTCGTAAACCTTAGCAAAGGGCGAACGGGCGAACTAAACAGCAAGCTGCTTGGTATGGTGTTCGTTATGAAGTTCCAGGCGGCAGCCATGAGTCGTTCTGATATACCTGAGGAAGATCGAAAAGATTTTGCGCTGTATGTCGACGAGTTTCAGAACTTCTCAACCGATAGCTTTGCGACCATAATGAGCGAGGCTCGAAAGTACCACCTTAACCTCATTGTTGCGAACCAGTTCACCACACAGCTGACCGAAGAAATTCGTGACGCAGTGTTTGGTAACATTGGTACCATAGTCTCGTTCCGTATTGGTCAAAATGACGTTGAAAGTCTGGGCCGCTACTTCCAGCCGCACTTTGACGGCGATGATTTGCTGCGTGTACCAAATGCCAATACCATCGTGAGAACGCTTATAAGCGGCGTTCCTACGCAACCATTCAGCATGGCGACGCTGCCCCCACTGGGGAACCCAAATCCACACCTAGCCGATGCGTTAAAGCAGCTTTCGGCTGTAAAATACGGCCATCCTCGAGCTACGGTCGAGAAGGCGATATTTGAGCGTTTGGCGACCAAGGCACCGGAGCCCAAACCGTTTGCGAACCCGTTCGGCGCATCACCTGCCGGTGCTCCTGGGGCAGCCACTCCACCGCCTTTGCCAGCTGCACCGGTAGCGGCACCTGGCTCGGGTTCGTTCCTCGATGAATGGCTCGCGAAACAGAAGGCGGCACCGCCACAACCTCAAAGATTAGCTGCCCCGCAACCAGCTCCTAGTCCTGCTCCTGCTTCTGCACCAGAGCCGATGCAGGCGCCTGTATCCGACGTTCCTGAGCCTCTGCCGGCCAACCCCTCAGCAGGTATTGCTGAAGGTACCGGTGCGCAGCCTCCGCTTCCTCAATCAGCTCCCATAATTCCCACGGAGTCAGCTCCTGTAGAAGCTAAGGAGCAGTCTTCACCGCAGCCTTCCGACGGAACAATATACGAAGGCGGCAACGTTTCGAGCGCCCAACTTGATCAGCAAGAGGTTAAAGACATTGCGATGGAGCTCAAAAAAGGCTTGAAACCACAAGAGACAGCGACGTCGGCGACAGTGCCAAACACTGCCGCGCAAGGCCCGCTTGTGGCAGCTGCAGAAGAAGATACTATATATATAGATGCCGATGGGGTAATGCACCAGAAAAACCCCGTAGATTCTGACGACTAGCAGCCGGTCGTATCTTGTAGAAACGTCAAAAACAAGATATACTAGAACTAGTAATAAGGTCTAGAACCAAAACGTAGAGGGGATTACTCAGTGAGTCAGGGGAAACAGTATTCAGCTGATCAAATTCAGGTACTTGAGGGCCTTGAGCCAGTTCGTAAGCGACCTGGTATGTATATCGGTGGAACCGGTATAGAAGGCCTGCACCACTTGGTGTGGGAGCTGGTCGATAACGGCATAGATGAAGCGCTCGCCGGCTATGCGACACACGTTATGGTTGAGATGCTCGAGGATGGATTTATACGCGTAACCGATGATGGTCGTGGAATCCCAACAGACATTCACCCAAAAACAGGTAAAAGCACCGTAGAAACGGTCCTGACAGTGCTTCATGCTGGTGGTAAGTTCGGCGGCGGCGGATATAAAGTATCGGGTGGTCTACACGGCGTTGGCGTGAGTGTTGTAAACGCGCTCGCCACCAAACTTACGGTCAAGGTTTTTAGAGATGGCAAAATATATGCCCAGGATTATGAAAAAGGAGTACCCCAAGGTGACCTCAAAGTATCTGGCACGTGCCCCAAGGACAAGCACGGCACAGAAATTACTTTTGCCGCAGACGACACAATATTTTCAGAGGGAACAACGTTTAGCTACGACACCATTCTCGATCGCCTGCGACACGCAGCGTATCTCACAAAAGGTGTACGAACAACGCTTATTAACCATGTAAATGGCAAGAAATACAGCTTCTACTTTGAGGGTGGTATAAAGTCGTATGTTGCGAACCTCAACCAAGGGAAAGAACCTGTTGACGAAGATATATTTTACGTCGACAAAACCGTTGATGAGACGCAGGTTGAAGTAGCGCTGCAGTATACCGAAAGCTTCAGCGAGACTATCAAGCAGTTCGCAAACAACGTCTTTAACCCAGATGGCGGATCTCACTTGACTGGTTTTCGCTCGGCGCTTACGCGGGTTATTAATGAGTATGCTCGTAAGCAAGGTCTCCTGAAAGAAAAAGAAGAAAACTTGAGCGGCGAAGACACACGCGAAGGCCTGACAGCCGTCATTCTCGTGAAGCTACCAAACCCACAGTTTGAAGGCCAGACCAAGAACAAGCTAGGCAACCCAGAGGTGCGTGGCCATGTTGAACAGGTTATGACCGAGTACCTTTCGTACTACCTCGAAGAGCACCCAAATGTTGCTCGTAAGATTGTAGGCAAGGCGCTTCTTGCAGCACGGGCGCGCAAGGCGGCACGTGCGGCGCGTGACAACATCATCCGCAAGGGAGTTCTCGACGGTGCAAGCATGCCTGGTAAGCTAGCAGATTGCTCCAGCAAGGATCCGGCAAGCTCAGAGATATACCTTGTAGAGGGTGACTCGGCAGGTGGCTCAGCGAAGACTGGTCGTGATAGCAAGACACAGGCAATCCTTCCGCTTCGCGGTAAAGTACTGAACGTTGAACGCGCTCGCCTCGACAAAATGCTCGCGAACAACGAAATACTTAACCTCATTAAGGCGCTTGGCGTTGGTATCGGTGATTCATTTAGCCTTGATGGGCTGCGTTATCACCGGGTTATCATCATGACCGATGCCGATGTAGACGGTAGTCACATTTCCACACTACTCCTGACATTCTTCTTCCGCTACATGAAAGAAGTTGTGGATGGCGGCCATATCTATCTGGCAAAGCCACCGCTGTTTGAACTGGTCAAGGCAGGGCGCAAGAACAGCGTCTTTATTTACGACGAGGCTGAGCTAGAAACCAAGCTTGATGATACCATCGCCGCTCGCAAGAAAGACGGCATAAAAGTAAACCCAGAAGATGAGCGCTACAAGCAGGCCGGCTTCATAGAGCAGAAGCGCTACAAGGGTCTGGGCGAAATGGATGCCGAACAACTCTTTGAAACCACTATGAACCCCGAGAAACGCGTCCTCGTACAGGTGAAGGTGCAAGATGCCGAGAAGGCTGATGCTATCTTCAACAAGCTCATGGGTACAGAGGTGGAATTGCGTAAAAACTTCATACAAGCTAATGCTAAATTTGTGAAAGACCTGGATATATAGATATGGAAGACCAGACACTAGACAACACTCCACTCGACGCCGAAGATGAAGAGCGTCTTGAACATCGTAATGAGGTAGAGATTATCCATGCAGACCACTCGCGTGTCGTCGAAGGGCGTACGGTTGAGAGCGTGATGGAAGATAGCTACCTGCGTTACTCTATGAGCGTTATTATTGACCGCGCGCTTCCAGACGTGCGCGACGGGATGAAGCCTGTACATCGCCGCATCATGTACTCTATGAACGAAGAAGGCCTACGCAGCAGCGCACGTCACCGTAAGAGTGCAAATGTGGTCGGTGCTGTCATGGGTAAATACCACCCGCACGGGGATGCGTCTATATATGACTCCATGGTGCGCTTGGCACAACCATGGTCAACTCGTTACTTGCTCGTGAACGGACAGGGTAACTTTGGTAGCATGGACGGTGATCCACCGGCTGCTATGCGCTATACCGAAGCCAAAATGCACCGCCTAGCCGACGAGCTCCTCGCTGATATAGATAAAGACACCGTTGATTTTCGTGATAACTACGATGGCACCACGCAGGAGCCAACAGTCTTGCCCGCAAAATTACCAAACTTGCTACTGAACGGTCAGCTTGGTATTGCCGTTGGTATGGCCACAAACATCCCGCCGCACAACCTCAATGAAGTCATCGACGCGACCGTCTATAAAATAGACCATCCCGACGCGCCTCTCGACAAACTCCTCGAGTTTATTACCGGCCCAGACTTCCCAACAGGGGGCATTGTGTATGGTGCTGGTTCGATTCGTCAGGCATATGCGACTGGCCGCGGTGGTGTGGTGGTGCGGGGTGTTGCTGAAATCGTCGAGGGCAATAAAGGTAGGCACCAGATTATCATCAGTGAAATCCCGTATGCGCTCAACAAAGAGAGCTTGGTTATAAAAATCGCTGACCTCGTAAAAGAGAAGAAGATTACGGGCATTAGCGATCTGCGCGACGAGAGCGCCCGCGGGAATGTTCGCATTGTCATTGACCTCAAGAGAGACGCCTACCCTAAAAAATTGCTCAATCAGCTCTATAAGCTCACTCCGTTGCAGACAAGCTTCCACTACAATATGATGGCGCTCATAGACGGCATACAGCCGCGCGTGCTGGGGCTGCAAGACATCTTGAGTGAACATATCAAGCACCGACAGCAAGTGGTGCGTCGCCGCACAGAGTTTGAACTACGCAAGGCGAAAGACCGCGCTCACATACTAGAAGGGTTGAAGATTGCACTCGATAACATTGATGAAGTTATCAGCACCATTCGAGCCAGCGAGACTACCGAAGAAGCCCAGACAAACCTGATCAAAAAGTTTGCACTGTCAGAGATTCAGGCAAAGGCTATCCTTGCCATGCAGCTACGGACGCTTGCGGGCTTGGAGCGCAAGAAA
>JAKPIL010000074.1 GCA_029549845.1 bacterium | reverse complement strand
TTGTGCATGCGGTCTATAAGTCGCACAAACATGTCCTGTTGGGTTTCGCTCAGCCCCAAATACTCACGGAATAGGTAGTTCATGAGCTTGCGGCTATTTACCTTTATGGTGTACATATCTGGTTTTGCGTTGTAGCTGCGCATAATTCGGTCGGCCAGCAAGATTATCTCGTGCTCTGCCTCTATGCCGTCTACGCCAAATATATCAACGTTGAGCTGCCAAAACTCGCGCAGACGCCCGCGCTGCATGCGCTCGTAACGCCAGACATTTGGTATGGAGTACCACCGTGCCGGGTATGCAAGCTCCTGGCGGCGCCCCGCGACCATGCGGCTAACCGTAGGGGTCATTTCTGTGCGTATGGTTACGCTTCTGTTCGCCCGGTCCAGGAACGTGTAGGTCTGCTCGTCTATGATTTCTTGGTTGCCCTTGGCCAGGAATAGGTCGGTGGGCTCAAGAATGGGCGCGTCGTACGCTTCGTATCCAAAGCTTTCGCACACCTCACTCATTTTACGGAACATGTAGTTTTGCAAACGCTTGTCTTCGGGGTAAAAGTCTCGTGCCCCTTTGTATGGTTGTACAGATAGTGTCATATTTGCTCCATTATAGGTTATCTACCCGAATTGATACAGCCCGAGCGTGAGCGGTCAAGCCTTCGGCGTTCGCAAGCGACAAAATCGCCGGTGCAAGCCCACGCAAACCAACCGGTGTAATACTTTGAAAAGTCACTGTTTTCTGGAATGATGCTACCGATACCCCGCTATAGGTCTTTGCCCAGCCTGCAGTTGGCAATGTGTGGTTCGTACCGCTCGCATAATCACCAGCGCTTTCCGGCGTATATGGGCCAATGAACACCGAACCAGCATTTTGGACGCAGCTCGCCCACACCTCAGCCTCGTCGACCTGCATAATCAAGTGCTCGGGTGCATATGCGTTCGCAAACGACAGAGCCGTGTCCATAGTCGGGAACCATAGACTCATAGATTTCTTGAGGGCCTCAGCGGCAATTTCACTTCGTTTTAGAAGCCGTATCTGTCGATTCAGCTCGTTTTTAACTTCATTTTGCAAAGTGCGCGAGGTAGTTACCAGCACCACTTGACTGTCTGGGCCGTGTTCGGCCTGGCTCAGTAGGTCGGCAGCCACAAAGTCCGGCCGAGCCAGGTCGTCTGCCAGCACCAGCACTTCTGAGGGGCCGGCAGGCATGTCGATAGCTAGCCCAAAGCGCTGCGCATAGGTTTTGGCCGCCGTCACGTACTGGTTTCCTGGGCCAAACAGCTTATCGACCCGCGGCACCGATTCGGTTCCGAACGTCATCGCCGCCACCGCTTGCGCGCCTCCAACCATGTAAAGTTGCTTCACGCCGCACAGGGCGGCCGCATACCGTATAGCCCCGTTGCCAGCGCCGGTAGTATCAGGCGGTGTACAGACTACAACCTCCCGGCAGCCAGCTATACGAGCCGGCACGCCCAGCATAAGCATGGTCGATATGAGTGGCGCCGTCCCGCCCGGCACATACAGCCCCACCCGTTCAATAGCGCGGGGCTCCTGCCAGCACTCTACGCCGGGCTGCGTTTCCATCCTTTGCACCTCGCGTTCGGCTTGCCCACAGTGAAACTTCCATATGTTTTGATACGCCGTATCTACCGCGCCCTTCAGCGCGCTACTCAAACCGACTGATTCCGCAGTTTCACTTCGGATGGGTATTTTTACAGAGGTGAGCTTTACGCCGTCGTACTTTTCGGTGAGCGCAAGCAGGGCGCTGTCACCGCCCTGTTTCACCTGCTCAAACACTTTACTGACTGTCTCGTCTAACACGCCTTGCGTCAAAGCAGGGCGTTGGCAGAGCCTGTCCCACGCTTTACGCGGCGGGTTGATACGCGTCTGCATCTCGCCTCCTAACCACCAGCTCGGGGTATATCTTGGCGAGCTCAAACACTTCGCACCCGCCAAGCTTTCTCGCCGTTTCACCGCTCACCACTCTATCTGCTACCGCACCGATCCCACTTGCACGCATGGTCGCTTCGCCCTTGCCACTTACGGAAATCCCTCTCACTGGCAGCAAAGGCAAATCCCGTCCTGCCGCAATCATCCCCAATAAGTTCGGGAATGAACCAGGAAGGTACCGCGGTTGCCTCACGTAGCGTGATGTCTGGGTTAGAAATGCCCGCCAGTCTTCAGCCCTCTCTTCTAGCACGAGAACGCTGTATCGACAAACGCTCTCACCAAAGCGCAGAGATCGGACAGCCGAAATACCAGCCTCTGCGACGAGCTCGGTCGAACAAATGCCTACGTCGCCCCACCCAGCCCCTACCTGACTAGGCATATCTGCGCCCGGCACAAGCCGAAAGCTCCGCCCGCCAGCTACGACATACTCTTTGTCCCACACGGTTTCTGGTATCTCAATCCCTGTAATAGCCGTGAAAGCCAGGACACCGCCAAGCGCATCACGACTCTTAGGCACAAGAATCCTCTTGGCCGACTGGGCTATGTCACGCAGCGTTTCCATTGGTAGCTCCTTTCCCTGGCAGGTTAAAGCGCTCATCACTTCCAGCCCGTTTAGCTTGGTTGCGAGCAACGAGGATCCTCGTAACTCGCTCATAAGAAATCTGTTTACCGCGACTGCGTGCCATGGCTATGCCCGCAAACACAACATCAGCGAGTTCCTCTTCCGTGGTTGGCACATCCTGTTCTATAGCGGCTTGCACAAACTCCATGACTTCTTCGCCGAGCTTCTTTACTGCCTTGTTTGGGTTGCGCAGCAGACCAAGAGAATAGCTTTCTTTTGACGGGTCATCCAGCTCTGCCATCCGGTCGTCAAACGTTGCGTCAATTTCCGCAATCCATGCGCCCATGGCCCACCGCCGTTGGTACGGCCCTATGTCACCAAGTATCTTCTTTTCATCACCGTCAAAGCACGTCCGGTTTCCTTCGCTGCACGTTGGACCAACGGGCCTTGCCAACACCACAAGCGTGTCGCCGCCTTCGCAGTCCTTGGCCATGGCCTGGAGGCGCAAAAAGTTTCCAGACGTTTCGCCCTTGGTCCAAAGCTCGTCGCGCGTCCGGCTCCAAAATGTCACGTTGCCGGTTTTAAGTGTTTTTTCGAGTGCCTCGGGGTTCATCCACCCCACCATCAGCACCGAGCCATCGGCTTCATCCTGCACGACTGCAGGCACCATGCCACCTTGTTTTTCCCAGTCAAGCACTGGCAGCTCAAATGTGGGCTGCCCCGGGCCTTCTGGCTCACACGCCGGTTGCTCAGACTGCTGCGCATCAAATACCATTGTAGGCTCTACACGCGGTTCATTATTCAGTAATTCATTCATATCTTTCTCCTTAAAATTGTCTAGTTCTGGATGCTATAGCACGAGGAACTAGAATAGTTATTTCATAGCAAAACAAAACGCCGGAGCTTGTCCGGCGTTCATTTCATACATGAGAATACTACCTAGACAAGTCCGGCGGAATATGGGCGTGATGCGCGTTATCTATAACGGCACGGTAGCCACCTGAGCCATTCTGCAACCAATCGCTTATGCGGGCGACCGTGCGACTACTGAGCTTGGTACGCCTAATGATGCGCGTATACGGCTCCCCGGCCGAAAGCATGCTGGCGGCCTCAAAACGAGCACTTATTTCGATGATTTCTTTCTCGGTCATAACATCGCGCAGAAAGCTCTGCATACGATTACTGTCTGTAATAGACGTCAATACCTCGGCAAACTGCTGCGGCATTTCCTGCGACATAACTGACATATCGTATGTGTTCATACGTACCACTTTACCAAACTAAAGTGGTCTTGTCAAACACAAAACTCGAGGTATCCCCGGGTTTTGTAATGTACCTAGTTCAATTCTGTTATGCGGATTTTGTAGAAGCTTTGTTCACTTGCTCGGCCGTAATCATGGCGTTGCGTATTTGGTCGCTCATGTCGGTCATGCCACCGGGACCGTGAGGAATGAGTATGGTGCTGTTTTTGCCGCTCATGCCGAGCTCTTTGATGGTGTCTAAGTACTGCGTCATCATGACGAGGTTCATAACATCTTGGCTATTCACGCCGTTCACAGCGCTACTAAAGTTCTCCACCGATTCTTTCAGGCCTTCTATGATGGCTTTGCGCTGGTTTGCGATACCCTGACCCTGTAGTGCCTTGCTTTCGGCTTCACCTTCGGCGGCCTTGACCACGCGAATTTTATCGGCCTCGGCTTGCTGTATGGCGGCCTCACGTAGACGCTGGGCAGCGTTGATTTCGTTCATGCTGACTTTGACCTTTTCGTCTGGGTTTATATCGGTCACAAGTGCTTTTACGATGGCGTAGCCGAAGTCGTCCATAACGGTATCGAGCTCTGCCTTCACGGCTGTTGCAATATCGTCCTTCATCTCAAACAGCTGGTCGAGGTTTACGGCTGGCACACGAGCGCGAACGGTGTCGAACACGTATGCGGTAATCTGTTCTTGCGGGTTTTGAAGCTTGTAAAACGCATCAACCGCTTTCTCTGCCGGTACAAAATACTGCACGCTGACAATGACGAACACAAACACGTTATCTTTGGTCTTGGTCTCTACCTGGACATCGAGCTGCTGCACGCGCAAGTTTACGCGGCCAGCTATCTGGTCTATGAGGGGTATCTTGAAATTCAAGCCGGCTTTCGAAGCCTTTAAATACCGCCCAAAGCGTTCAACAATGGCTATAGATTGTTGCTTAACAGTAAACAGCCCCGTTAGCAGCAAGATTACAAATACTACTACAATTACCCAAGCCATAGACCCTCCTTTGTTATGCCTGAATTATACCAGATTACCGGGCATTTTTGTGAAAACTTGCAATGATTGATGGTAGTCCGACAGCCAGAATTGTAAGGGACCACGCGGTCAGTGTTCTTATGTCATCATCTGAGTTCGACAATAAGGTAAGCGCCACAAGCGCTGCAACTATCATCCACCTGTACGCCTTCAGAAATACCCTGTTCCGAACTGTTCGCTGACGTTCGTCTAGCTTAGCCTCGACAGCCTTGGCCCAAAAAATCGAGTACGCACCTCTATAGTAAGCCACCAGCAGTGAATTTAGCACGGCCGCAATGATAAGCATCGCCCTCCCCCAGTTCTCAAGCATGAAGAATCTATGCGGGTCTGCGGCTAGAGTCACGTTCTGTGCTCTGCCAGTAAAGTAAAATGCCAGATATATACTTACAGCAATGAGTAAGACAAATATTTTCGACACCGAAAACGAAAATCGCGGAGATAATGTTGCATCATCTTTTACAGCACTCTTTTCTATAGTGTTACTAGCTTTCTTCATGGTTTGTAACCTCTCCCAGTAGGGGTTTAAGTGCTGTTTCTGAAAACACTTCGTCTACCCGCACCTGGAACACACCCGCTATTGCAAACGCCAGCTCGAGGCTAGGTGAATAGTCACCCCGCTC
>JAKPIL010000062.1 GCA_029549845.1 bacterium | reverse complement strand
GTTGTGCGGCTGGCTGAACACCCCAAAAAGCAGGGTGCGCTAGTCTATGACCTACGCCATGACCCAACGCCTTTCTTGGCCATGAGTGCTGCCGAGCTTGCCGAGCGCTGGCGCTGGACGCGTGAGCCAGATGCGCCCGCCCGTTTGCCTGTAAAAACGTTGCAGTTCAACCGCTGTCCGGCCATCGCACCGCTGAGCGTTCTTGATGCTGCCTCACAAGAACGGATTGGACTAGATCTGGCAACGGTCTCGGCCCACCATAAGGTTTTACGTGACAATCCAAGCTTTACGCAAAATGTCGCGAAGGCGCTTGCACTCCTCGACGAGCAGCAGGCGCAGCAGCAGCGGGCCACAGCCGATGTCGACACGCAGCTCTACGCCGGGTTTTATGACCAGCACGACAGCAACTTACTCGCTGTAGTGCGTGCGGCGAGTCCGGACGAGCTCACGCCAGAGCTTGGCGAGTCGTTCCATGACCAAAGACTCAAAGCGCTGTTCGACCGCTACAAGGCGCGTAATTACCCCGCGAGCCTGAGTGACAAGGAGCGAGCGTCCTGGGAGGCGCATCGCCACCGCGTGCTTATGGATGGCGGTACCCAGAGTCGATTGGCGCAGTTTATGCACCGACTGGGTGAGCTGGCCAAGGAAGATACGAGTGGTGAGAAGCACTTTTTGCTTGAAGAGTTGCAACTGTATGCCGAAAGCATCATGCCGTTTCTGGACGACGAGACCATCAAGTAGAGCGTTCGAGTGCCAGGAGTCGGAGCTAATGGTAGGTACGCTTGTGCCGCTAAAAAGCATCGATAGCGCGTCAACTCGTTGTTCCGTAGAAAGTAGTGTTTGCACACGTGCTTTAACGGCGTGATGGCGAAATGCCTCGAACAAAAACCATACCGCTACGACCAAAGCCGCAAGAACAAACCAAAAATAATACTGCGGCTGGTAGTCAGTCCCGGGTATTTGGCCCAAAATAACGCTTTCTTCTATGCTCACCTACAACAACCTCGATTTCGCGGGGCATTGTATCACAAAATTATATAAAATGCAATATTATTCTAAAATATGCTTATGGTTTCGACTTGGTTTTGCGCTGCCGAAAGTTTGCGAGCCGTTCTCGGTTCATGAGTGCTATAAAGGTTGCCGCAAAAAAGGCGCTTGCTGCCAACGACACTTGCCAAATGGCAGCGTGTTTCCACCCCAGGTAAGCCGAGAGCGCAAAGAGTGCAATGACAACGACATCGTAGGCCCACTGGGCAACGGGATGCTTTGGAAAGATGAGCTGTACAAACTTACCGCCGTTCGCAAGTACATACTCACGGAGGTCCTTCGCCCATTTGTTGTGGATACTTAGTAGTCCGAGCCCGGCGATAGCCAGTGGAATCCCTCCCGGTCCTGGTAGCCAGCCGGTTAGCCCTGCCGCAATAATCAGCAGATACCCTGCAATGTCGGTCAGGACTCGTTTGGTGTGTGTGCGCAAAGACATGGCCCTTATTGTAGCGTAATAGCTGGAAAAAGACTGCAAAACAGCGTATACTGTACCGACTAATGATGCATGATGAAATTGTGGTGAAGGGTGCGCGTGAGCATAATCTCAAGAATATTGATGTTACGATCCCGCGCGAAAAACTGGTGGTTATCACCGGTCTGAGTGGTTCGGGAAAGTCGAGCCTAGCCTTTGATACTATCTACGCAGAGGGGCAGCGGAGGTATGTGGAATCGCTTAGCGCGTATGCGCGCCAGTTCTTAGGGCTCATGGAAAAGCCAGACGTTGACCAAATAGATGGCCTTAGCCCGGCCATATCTATCGACCAGAAATCGACGAGCCGAAACCCGCGTAGCACCGTGGCGACAGTGACAGAAATTTATGATTATTTGCGCCTACTGTTTGCGCGCATAGGCGTGCCGCACTGTCCGGTGTGTGGCAAGCCAGTGGCGCGCCAGACCACAGCGAACATCGTCGACCAAGTCATGCTCTTTCCTGAAAATGCACGCCTTATGATACTCGCGCCAGTTGTGATAGACAAAAAGGGTCAGTTTGAGCACATCCCAGAGCAGTACCAGCGTGCCGGGTTTGCCAGGGTGCGGGTAGACGGCGTGGTGTATGCGCTCGACGAGTTCCCTGAACTCGATAAAAACATCCGCCACAACATCCAGGTGGTGGTAGACCGTTTGGTGAACGACGAAGCATCGCGTACGCGCCTGGCACAGAGCGTTGAGCAGGCGCTCGAAATAGCCGAGGGTAAACTAGCTGTTTTGAACGCCGACACCGACGAACTGCAAACATTCAGCCTCATGTACGCGTGTATTGACCACCCAGAAGTTGCGATTCCAGAACTAGAACCGCGTACCTTTAGCTTCAACAGTCCGCATGGCGCGTGCCTAGTGTGTACAGGGCTCGGCAACCGCCTTGTGGTTGACCCAGAGCTCGTGATCCCCAACGGTCGGCTTACCATCGCCGAGGGGGCAATCCGCCCCTTTAACCGCATCAATATGGACAACTGGTACATTCGCAAACTCCAGGCTGTTGGCGACAAATATGGGTTTAGCCTACAGATACCGACCAGCCAGATTAGCCCGGCTAACATGCAACGTATTTTGTTTGGTACAGGGGACGATGTGTATAAGGTTGCTCTTGGGCATGGTCGCACGTTTAACTCCACCTACGAAGGCGTTATCCCAAACCTAGAGCGTCGCCACAAAGAAACCGAGAGCGACTTTATGCGCCGCGATATTGAGCGGTTTATGCAGGAAAAGCCATGCGCCGCGTGCGAGGGTCGTAGGCTAAAGCCGGAGGTCCTGGCGGTCACCATCGGTGGCCAGTCCATCATGGATATTTGCGAGCTTTCTATAGACGATGCGCTCGATTACTTTAAGCATCTGCAACTCAGCGAACTGGAAATGAAGATCGCAAAGCTGGTGCTCAAAGAAATCTCGGCCCGCCTGCAGTTTCTTCAGGACGTGGGGCTGAACTATCTGACGCTCCTACGTTCGGCGACAACCCTGAGCGGCGGGGAAGCACAGCGCATTCGCCTCGCAACCCAGATTGGTTCTGGGCTCATGGGTGTGCTGTATGTGCTGGATGAGCCGAGCATTGGCCTTCACCAGCGCGATAACGGCCGGCTGATTACAACGCTCAAGCGCCTGCGCGACCTGGGAAATACGGTGCTGGTGGTCGAGCACGATGAAGACACCATCCGTACTGCAGATTATTTGCTCGACATCGGGCCTGGCGCCGGCATCCACGGTGGCCATGTTGTCGCCCACGGCACGCCTGCAGAAGTCGAGAAAACAGAAGGCAGCATCACGGGTCAGTACCTTTCGGGCCGCAAGAAGATTGAGGTGCCCAAGAAACGCCGCAAAGGCAATGGCAAAACCATATCTATCATTGGCGCCCGCGAAAACAACCTGCAAAATGTCACGGTAGATATTCCACTTGGCGAACTCGTGGTCGTGAGCGGCGTTTCGGGTAGTGGCAAATCGAGCCTTATCAATGACATTCTGGCCAAAGAGCTCCAGGCCCGCCTGCACCACGCCAGCACTGTTCCAGGGCGCCACGATGACATCCTTGGCATAGAGCATCTGGACAAGGCAATCATCATCGACCAGAGCCCCATAGGCCGCACACCGCGCAGCAACCCAGCCACATATACCGGGCTGTTTACCCCCATTCGCGAGCTGTTTGCCGGTGTGCCCGAGGCCAAGCTCCGCGGCTACTCACCTGGCCGGTTTAGCTTCAACGTCAAGGGTGGTCGCTGTGAAAACTGTCGCGGTGACGGCATTATAAAAATTGAAATGCACTTCCTGCCCGATGTCTACGTGCCGTGCGAAGTCTGCCACGGCAAACGCTACAACCGCGAAGCGCTCGACATCCACTACAAGGGCAAAACCATCAGCGATGTGCTGGAAATGACCTGCGAGCAAGCGCTTGGGTTTTTCGAAAACATCCCAGCCATAGCCCGCAAACTTCAAACGCTCGTAGACGTAGGTTTGGGTTACATTGCACTTGGTCAGCCTGCTACAACGCTTAGTGGTGGCGAGGCGCAGCGTATTAAGCTGGCAAGCGAACTTTCGCGCCGCCCAACTGGCCGCACGCTCTACATCCTTGACGAGCCTACCACAGGACTACACATAGCAGATGTCGAAAAGCTCCTGCAGGTTTTGCACGCTCTGGTGGTGGCAGGCAACAGCATGGTTGTCATAGAACACAACCTAGATGTTATAAAAAGCGCTGACTGGCTCATAGATATGGGCCCAGAAGGCGGCAATGCCGGTGGTACCATAGTAGCCGAAGGCACCCCCGAACAAATTGCAAAAACATCGCATTCTTACACCGGCCAATACTTGCAGCACATGCTCCAATAATCATAGGTTTTTTATTGCAACAAACCACTGCTATACTGAACGCTATGCAGTATATAACTCCCGTACTATCTGTGGCGCTCATACATCTGCTAGCCGTTATGAGTCCTGGCCCTGATTTCATAATGATTTTACGTAATAGTCTTGCATACTCACGACGGAGCGGAATCTACAGTGCGATTGGTCTTGGCCTTGGGATTGCGGTGCATGTCACGTATTGTCTTGCCGGTATTGCGTTCATTATTTCCCAATCTGTAGTCGTGTTTAACATCTTCAAATACATCGGCGCAGGGTACTTACTGTATGTGGGCATCAAATCCATTCGTTCTAAGCGACATGAGACAGTAGTTGGAGAACATCACACCCGTGATCTGACAAAGCTTGAGGCGCTCCGAATGGGATTTATCACCAATGTGACGAACCCAAAGGCCACACTTTTCTTCTTGAGTTTGTTTACGCTTGTCATACAACCAGCTACACCACTTTGGGTAAAGCTTATTATGGGTACTGAAATGGTGGTCGCAACCATGCTCTGGTTCGCTTTATTCCAGGCCCACAATACCCCGGCCGTCAGGCCGTGGGATGCATGGCCTTCCCGAAGTCGGCTTGTTCTCGCACCTAGCTTTCCTCTATCATAAGACGTGATGCCAACCGTCTATCGCCGCTCATCCCACTCTGTGTATCTCTGTGACTATCACCTCGTGTTTCCGACTAAATACCGACGCAAGGTTATAAACAACGGCCTCAAGGCCTTCATCATCGCCCGAATCGAAACTATTCACGAACACTATCCCCAGCTCCAGTTCAAAAAGATTAATA
>JAKPIL010000051.1 GCA_029549845.1 bacterium | reverse complement strand
CGAAATTTCTCGCGGCCTAAAGGGAATTGCGCGCGAGCTGAATGTCCCGGTCATTGCGCTCAGCCAGTTAAGCCGCTCGGTCGAAAGCAGAAGCCCAAAGATTCCACAGCTATCCGACCTGCGAGAATCGGGCTCCATAGAGCAGGATGCCGACGTTGTGGCGTTCCTGTACCGCGAAGATTACTACGAACCAGACAGCGAACGAAAAAACATTATGGATGTACTCATCAAGAAACATCGTAATGGCCCAACTGGCGGCGTAGAGCTGTACTTTGACCGCGACAAACAGCGCATTCGCTCCCTAGACACCAGCCACGGGTCTGCGTTCACCGAGTAGCTTCAGCTAACACCCAAGCGCGATGTTATGGTTGTTGTAACCAACCTCGCACGCTATACTACAGGTAGCGCTTATGGAAACTATTCTAAACGTATGGAGTCGGTACTGGCGACTGGTAGTGGCTGGCCTAGTGGTCATAGTCTTTGCGTACATATTTTTATTTCGCGGACTCAGCACGCTAACGGGCGGTCTTTACAGCCAAACTGAACTCGTAAGCCAGCAGCAGTCAGCAAGCCTTAGCGCTATCTACCAAAACCCCATCAATGCACCATACAAATTGCTCGTCTGGGCAGGGCTAGGCCTCGGCGATCACAATATTCTATCTACCCGTGTTGCGGCAGCGCTGCTCGCTGGCTGCATGGGACTGCTCTTTTACTGGGTGGTGTTGCACTGGTACTCGAGGCGTATTTCTTTCATTTCTACCGCTCTGTTCATTACTTCGAGCGGCTTTTTGCACACTGGGCGGTACGGAACGGGGCTTGTACTGCAAATAGCTACACTCGTCCTGATAAGCTGCGTATTTTTCTACCAACAAGCTCGACGCGAAACGCTTGCGACGTACTTGCTTGTGGCTGTCTTTGTGGCCTGTTTGTATATACCAGGTATGGCGTGGTTTGCGCTTTTAGGTATTACTATCATGCGTAAGTGCCTGGGGCAGATGTTCAAGAGGTTGGGTCGGCTCCATACCGGAATTATATGTGCGCTCGGCGGCCTGCTCATGTTTCCACTTGTCTGGGCGTCGGTGCAAAACCCAGCCATACTTCGCGACACCCTTGGCCTTCCGGCCACCATGCCCATGCCAGCACAACTGCTGGACAACGTCGTTCACCTCGTTTCGTCTATAGTCTACCGCGGCTATTGGCCAAACGAATACTGGCTCTACGGCGCACCGCTGCTGAACGCAAGCGAAGTTATACTCTTTATAGCTGGGCTGCTTCTGCTCGTGCAAAAACCCATTTTGCGGAGCAATCATTTCTTGATTGGCGCGCTGCCACTTGCGGCAGTACTCATTATTCTGGATGGGACGACCACAATTGCGCTCATGACACCGCTCATATATCTCACTATTGCCGGTGGCATATTTTACCTACTAGACCAATGGCTAGCCGTGTTTCCGCGTAACCCCATCGCGCGTGCTACCGGCATGACATTTATGGGGTTGCTCGCGGTATTCTCTGTTTTATACCATGCAAACGCCTACTATACCGCCTGGCCGCATGCCGTTGAAATGAAGGCGACCTACTCTGTGGCGCAACCTCGGCAGCCAGTACCGTCCAAAAGTCAGCAAAGCTACTAGCGGCGCGCGCGAACTACGAAATATTCAGCTATAATCTGATACAATAGAACCACAAACGGAGGAAATTATGAGTCGATTTGATCAAGCTAAGATGCTACTACAAGTAAAGAAAATTCAGAAAGAGCTTCAGAAGCTCGTGATTACCGTAGAACAGGGCGACGGCGCCGTACGCGTCGAAATCACCGGCGAGCAGAAGATCAAGCATATTAAAATTGACCCAGATTCTGTTGACCTGGACGATATCGAGCAGCTTGAGCGCTGGATTGAAGACGCTGTCAAAGATGCAATTACCGAAAGCCAGAAGGTCGCCGCCGAAAAAATGCAGCCCTTTATGGGCATGCTCGGCAACCTTGGGATGTAACCAAGGTCAATACCCAAGCCACAAGCACCAATGACCAAGGAATTCACAAAAATACAATGACCGAACAGCGACAGTATGACCTTGCAGAGCGTACCGCAACATTTGCGATGAATTGTCGTACATTTATACACAGGCTACCAAAAACTATTTCGAATATAGAAGACTCAAAACAGTTGGCGCGTAGTTCGGGTTCGGTTGCAGCAAACTATCTTGAGGCAGATGAAGCATTGAGTAAAAAAGATTTTGCATTGCGCATTAAAATTTGCCGCAAAGAAGCGCGGGAGTCTCGTTTGTGGCTCGGCCTCGTGTCAATCAATCCAGAAGACGAAGCCACCCGTGTCGCATTGGCCCAAGAGGCCTACGAGCTTGTCAAAATATGTAACGCAATAGTGGCTAAATCATGATTCGCGCATTTGGGCATTCTGGCATTGCTTGGTCATTGGTGCTTGGGGCTTGGTCATTGTGAATATGCTACCTCAAGCTCTTGAAGACTTAATTGAGGCACTGGGTAATTTACCGGGAGTGGGTTCGCGCACGGCCGAGCGGTATGCCTACTTTTTGGTACGGCGCGACCCCTCAAAGACCGCTCAGATTGCGGATGCACTGTCCAAACTGCCCGGCGGCGTAAAATACTGCCCGAAAACGTTCGCCCTC
>JAKPIL010000050.1 GCA_029549845.1 bacterium | reverse complement strand
TAACCTAAAACCTTTAACCTATAACCTAAGCCTCCTCATGACTCATGTGCCTCACATACTATTTTTTCCGTTCCGCTTATGGCATACTGTAGCCATTATGGCACTTATCTATTTTTATGACGCGTCCGAGCTAGATCAGCGACAGCTCGAAACGGGTCTCAAACCTACTGATCATCGCTGGAAATATGTTGAAGAGGGCATTAACACAGATAACCTCGACCCAGAGTGCGAAGTTATATCTGTTTTTGTGACCAGTAGCGTTACAAAGGAAATCATCGAAAAACTACCAAAACTCAAGCTCATTGCGTGCCGGTCAACGGGGTTCAACAACATTGACCTTGCGGCCGCCGACGCACACGGGGTAACCGTGGTAAATGTGCCAACTTACGGCGAATCAACCGTGGCCGAGTACACCTTTACGCTTATGCTGGCGCTTACGCGTAAACTTGCACCAAGCCTGGGCTTCCTGAACCATGAGGTAGATATCGCCACGCTCATGGGGACTGACCTGCACGAAAAGACGCTTGGCGTGGTGGGCACAGGGCACATCGGTCAGCACGTTATAAAAATAGCCAAAGGTTTTGAAATGCGCGTTGTAGCCTTTGACCCGTATGCTAAAGATGAGCTTGCCAAAGAGTACGGTTTTGAATACCTTCCGCTCGACGAGTTGCTCAAAACAAGTGACATCGTGACGCTGCACGCGCCGTTTACGCCAGAGAACAAGCACCTCATAAACGCCGAACGTCTGACGCTCATGAAGCCAACTGCCATGCTGGTAAATACCGCCCGCGGTGAGCTGGTAGACGCGCCGGCGTTGGTAGATGCACTCATGCATGACCGCCTGGCTGGTGCCGCGCTGGACGTGCTTGAGGGTGAGCAGCTCTTTAAGACGGCCGAGGAAGTTGCGTTACTGCGGAGTAACAAGCTCCCGCAGTCCACTGGTGAACAAAGTGTGGCACTTATGGCGCTCAACAAACTGCCCAATGTCATCCTCACGCCGCACAATGCGTTTAACACAGAAGAAGCCATCGGCCGCATAAACGGCACTACCTGCACAAACATCATCCGGTTCTGGTACGACGACGTGCCAAACCGGGTTAAACCGGCAAAGCCAACACCTGGCCGCTTACTGCTCACCCGTCATGCCGAAAGTGAATGGAACGCCACTGGCCAGTGGACGGGCCTCACCGATGTCCACCTGAGCGAAAAGGGCTTTCACGAAGCCTCGCTGCTGGGCATTGCGCTGCGTGACCTAGACATAACGCTCGATAAAGCCTATTGCTCTGAGCAAGTCCGAACGCTTGAAACACTCGAAGGCATGCTGAACGCCTCGCAGCAGTTCAATGTTCCGTTTGAGCGAAAAGGCGCCATAAACGAGCGTGACTACGGCGAATACACAGGCAAAAACAAGTGGGACATGAAGGAACTCGTGGGCGAAGAAGAGTTCAATGGCATTCGCCGCGGCTGGGATCACCCCGTGCCTGGCGGTGAAACGCTTAAGAAAGTCTACGAACGCGCCGTGCCATTCTACCAAACCGAAGTAGTACCCCAGCTGATGGCCGGGAAAAACGTGTTGCTCGTGGCGCACGGCAATACGCTCCGCGCGCTCATGAAATACATTGAAAACATATCTGACGAAGGCGTGGAAAGCCTAGAAATGCCCTTTGGCAATATCATTGCATACGACATCGACCCCGAAGGCCACATGCTCGCCAAAGACGACACCCACATAGACTCCGTCGCCCCGAACGCATAAATATCATACTGGCACTGCCTTCAAGATGTCAGGGTGCGACTCTAGGATTCATAATTTAAGCTAATCATCAGCCCGTAGTGGAAGAAGATTCCGTACTTTGAACCATTGCAAGCCTAAAACCCTTTATGCCATTAAATTCTAATCGTCGAAATTCTTTAGGAGTACAACAAAGTAGGAGCGAAACTTTTTCAGGCAGTTCAAGGGCCTGACGACCATCTTTGTTCGAATGTTTGATTTGACGTGCGCCCATTCTGCGAGCTTCTTGCTTCGAGACTGACATAACAGTACGCCAATTCATGGAAGGATTCGTGTCTTGGCGGTATATATACATTGCGTGAGGTCCAACAATGGGGCTTTCAGCAATGGCGTGCTCATATAAGATTTTGCCATCACTATCTCTTTCTTGTAGCACTAAAATGATGTACTCGTCAGGCTGAGACGTATCTCCTTCATGTACGATGTGTCTTTGACCTAGTCTACCCCGGGCATAGTAACAATTATCTGCGCCCCAACTCTCTCGGATTGTCTCGAGCGCCTTCAGCCGTTCGAAGTCAATTTTTGGTTGAATAGTCTCAATTTGCCGGGGTTTAGAAATAATATCAGTACAAAAACGGATAACTTCACCAGGAGGCAAGACTTCCCAATCGAGCTGCATTGGGGCGAAG
>JAKPIL010000071.1 GCA_029549845.1 bacterium | reverse complement strand
TGGTTAGTGCGGGTGTCCTACTATATTCCTTATTTTTTGAGAGATACTTCGAGATGGCATTCCACGCTTTGTTCGAGCTTTTGATGTCTCGGAAGACTTGGCAGTAGCCCACCAAAACTGGCAAGAAGTGCTCTGTGGCATTGCGCGGCAACATGCCGAGGACAAAACAACAAACGGAGAAAATGACCCGACATCGAGAATGGAGCCTGGCGCGGAGCCAGTGACCGCGTCGAGAGTGCATCCAAGAACGGTTGCAAGGGAAGCGCCCTGGTTCACTGATTTTTGCAGGACGAAAGTAGTAGGCTTGGCGCGAATAGTTTTTGGAGCGGATTACCAGGGTGCTGGTGACGATATCACGGATCTATTCGACTTTAATGTCGCAGATTTGAGTGAAACTAATAGCGCAGGAGCATTTGGTGAGCCACATGTAGATTCCCCTAGTGGTGCTGGACTTATATGTGTAAGTGCCGGTATACAAGCCGGGTATGCAGCAACTCAGTTCGCGCCAGACGCCGAAAGGCTCCATGTTTCTACGGCGACCGAGCTTAGGCTACACCCGGGTGAAGTAGCATTCTTTAATGGAAATAAACACACCCATCGTGCGGTAGAGCGAGTTCCCGAGTCGCAACTTGTGACTCCAGCACTAAGGGTTACGGTGGCGGTTAATTTTTGGGGGGAGGGTGAGTATAACCCAGAGCAGCGAGAGCTGCATAATGCTACACTGTACCTATGAACATACCCATCAAAACACTTGCGAATGGGTTTTCGCTACCGGTGTATGGTCTGGGGACGTGGCAGATGGGCGGAAGATGGGAGGCGGATATTTCGCAGGATGAAAAGGAAATACACGCTATTCAACACGCCATAGAGCAAGGCATTACGCACCTTGACACTGCTGAGAGCTATGGCGATGGTCACAGTGAAGAACTCATTGCTACGGCAACGGCTGGTTACGACCGCTCAAAGCTCTTTATTACCTCAAAAGTATCAGGCAATCACCAAGGCTACGATGATCTGCTACGTTCCTGCGAAGCCAGCCTTGCAAGGTTAGAAACGGACTATCTCGATCTCTACTTACTGCATCGTTTTCCAGACGTTGGAACGGACATCAAAGACACGATGCGGGCCATGGATCGACTTGTCGACGAAGGGGTCGTGAGGAATATCGGGGTGTGTAACATGACGGTCAGTCGGCTCAAGGCTGCTCAAGCGGCTACCTCGAATAAGCTCGTGTGCAATCAACTTCATTATAGCCTCGACTGTCGAGAGATTGTTGATAAAGGGATACTGGAGTATTGCCAGCAGAACGATGTGTTTGTCACCGCGTGGGGGCCGCTCAGCAAAGGCGCGCTTGAAGATGCGGTCATATTGCACGAAATGGCCGAGAAATACGGCAAAACCCCATACCAAGTAGCCCTAAACTGGCTTATTACTCAACAAAACGTCATCACCATACCAAAGACGTCAACACCAGAGCATCTAGACGAAAACCTAGGCGCGCTTGGCTGGGAACTGAGCCCAGAAGATTGGCACATGCTTGCCGATGAGTTCCCGGGCCAGGTGAGCACATCCAACCGCGTACCGCTTGATTACGACGCAGACATAGAACCGTAAGGAGGCCCATGCAATGAAGGTGTTTGTAGCAACCAGGGTGTCGGGAGAGCAGAGAGAGGTTCTGCTTGATTTTTTGAAAGATATTAAAGTTGCACTTGAGCAAATAGGCATAGAACCATACATAACGGAGCTTGCGCCGCCACAGCCCGATGAGGCAACGAAGCTCATCCGTGCGTTCGAACATATCGACGAAAGCGATGCGCTGCTCGTCATATACAAACCCGGTGCCGCGAGTGAAGGTATGGCGGCGGAGGTTGGGTATGCATATGGTCGAAAACCGGTGTGGATTCTCGCACAGAGTGGCTCTGACTCGAAGCTGTTTGCCGCAGCAGAGGTGCTCGAACACTGGGCCGACCAGGAGGAACTTATGCAAAAGATACGAGGACTGCAATGAAGTGGCATGCGACGGTGCGGTTTATGAACTATTACAAAGCAAACATTGGGTATAGGCTACAGCTGTTGCCTGGGCTGCTTGCCGCTTTTATACTTATATACCTTGCATGGGTGTTTGTTTTGCTGACATCGGGGACGTTATGGCTTCGGTGGGCGCTAGGAATATTGATTGGCGCTATACTACTGCTGGGAGTCCTGGCTCTACGGGTCTGGGCACAAATGCGGCTCCTCAAAAAAAGTTAGTGGCGACTACATTCGTCAGTATGAGATACGCAAAAGTAGTATACTCATAAAGGGTGTTGAAGCAGTCGTTACTCTGCCCATACATCAGTTCAGATACACATATAATTTTGGCACGAGCATTATGGTCTCGAGCATCAAGTCGCGGAGGCAAAGCGGCATACTTTTATTCTTCGACGACGAGCGTACACAGAAAAAAGTTGGAAAAATAGTAGGAATATAACAATACAATGCAAGACATACGGAATATCAGATTATCAGATGGCCGCGAGATCCCACAGGTGGGGCTTGGGCTATGGAAGGTACGGGACGAAGCAGAGTTCAAACGCTCTTTTGACGCTGCGCTTGCGGCGGGCTATACACACTTTGATAGCGCACAGGTTTACGGCAATGAGCAGTTCCTTGGTGCATGCTGGAAAGCGAGCGGGCTGCCCCGTGAAAACTTCTGGCTGACTACCAAGATACGAACAGAGAACATTGCCCTTGGCCACACTCAGCAGAGTTTTCCGCATTCACTTGAACGCTTGCAAACAGACTACGTTGACCTGCTACTCCTCCATTTTCCGGTACCGCTCCAGCGTAAAAAGGCCTGGCAAGCACTTGAGAAAATCAAGGCAGCGGGCGGCGCAAAGAGCATTGGCGTGAGCAACTACACCATCAAGCACCTTGAAGAAATGAAGTTGTACGCAACAGAGATGCCAGCGGTCAACCAGGTTGAATTGCACGTATTTTTGCAGCAGCCGGAGCTTGTTGATTACTGCCGAAAGCACGGCATTGTGGTGGAAGCATACAGCCCACTCGCACACGGTAAAGATATGAAGAATGCTGAGGTTCAGGCCATGGCTGACCGCCACGGTAAGAGCTATGCACAAATTATGCTACGCTGGTGTATTGAAAACGGACTCGTGCTGTTGCCGAAGTCGGTCACGCCAGATCGTGTCCGTGAAAATATAGAACTGTACGACTTTGAGCTGTATCTCGAGGAACTCCAGGCGCTGGCCAAACTAAACCGCAACCTCCGCACCTGCTGGGACCCCACCCGCATTCCATAACACGCCGCTATCATTTCATGAGCATCAGGTTTGTAATTGCTTAGTGTACTTCGGGAGCGTGTTGCTGCTACACTAGGTGTACGATGGCGATTGAGAGAATTGTAAATACGGCGGTGGCGGATGATGACTCGACAGATGAGGTTGAGTTTGAGCTAAAGCTGCGGCCGCACGACTTTGCAAACTACATCGGTCAGGAGCGGCTGAAAAAGAATATTCAGCTGGCCATAACCGCCGCCAAAAAGCGTGGCGAACCGCTCGACCACGTACTACTCTACGGCCCGCCGGGCCTGGGTAAGAC
>JAKPIL010000040.1 GCA_029549845.1 bacterium | reverse complement strand
GGTTGCTGAGAAAGAAGTCGTGTCGTATGCACGGGGGAATTATGAAAGCGCAACCTATGACATTCAGCGGTTTAGTGTGTTCCACGCAGTCGTAAATGTGGTGTTTTGGCTTGGCCTTGTGGCTGCGCTTCTTGCGCCCGTAACAATATTTTATCGGCCGCAAAAAAAACCAGTCGAAGTGAAGACGCCAGAGAAGAAAACCGAATCCCAGGTGAAAGCCGATGCGAATCCTCGGGATTGACCCAGGTACGGGCATACTTGGCTTTGGTGTGATTGACGTCCAAAAAGGGAAGCCAGTGCTCGTCGATGCTGGGGTTATACGTACGCCTGCTCATGAAGATGATGTGGTGCGCCTGCAGACTATTTACGATGAGCTGACAGATATCATCACGCAGACACAACCCACTCACATGGCGGTCGAAAAACTATTCTTTGCCCGCAATGTCACGACGGCTATGACGGTCGCACAGGCAAGGGGAGTTGTTCTACTGTGCGGCAGCCAAAACAGCTTAGAAATAGCCGAATACACGCCGCTACAAATCAAGATGGCTATCACCGGCTACGGCCGGGCAGATAAAAAACAGATTCAAGAAATGGTGCGAATCCACCTGGGCCTCACAGAAGTACCGAAACCCGATGACTGCGCCGACGCCCTTGCTGCCGCCCTCACCCACGCTCAATCCCGCAAAATCTAACCCCCCCAGCCCCCTCCCTTCCAAGGAGCCTCCTTGGAAACTACGAGTTGGCGAGTTCTGATGTAATGTCGTCCAGAGAATCTTTGAAGTCTTTATAGTCAGCGACAAACTCCGCATACGCAGACGTACTCGGGAAAAGCTCGATTATTTTCCCAGGTTGCAGCCACTCTGCGCTCTTGTTTTGTGTATAGTATGCATAGCTTGAATAACTCCAGGTTGCATACTCATGCGGGTTAAGATGGATATAGCGGCTAATATGCTGCAAGTAGCCATCTGTCGTTATCATCGACGCTTTGAAGCGATCTTGAAAGAGGTGCCCAACTCGAGCATACTTTTTATTGAAGTAGCCCGTGTATGCTGTACAGACACCACGCAGGAGCGCTGTCATGGCTTTGTCAGAAATCTGATACACAAGAAGGTGAAAATGATTTGGCATGAGACAAAACGCCAGGAGCTCTATATCGTCATGTAGCCAGGGGTACTCCCGGTGTTTGTTATCAAACTGAGGCTCGTTTGACAAATAGCGCTTAAATAGGTTCAAAAAAACGCGGTAGTCCTCATCATCGAGAAAGATTCGTCGTTTGTTCACGCCCCTGTTGTATACATGGTAGTACGTATCCGGCAAGTAAATCTTCTCCAAATTTCGACTAGGCATACAAACATATTACAATACATTTTTCTCGTTTCCAAGGAGGCTCCTTGGAAACAGGGTGGATGGGGGATAATGGGAGGATGATTGCAAGTTTACGGGGTGTCGCAGAAAAGAATGTAGAGGGAGTCATCTTGGACGTGGCTGGCGTGGGATACGGTGTGAGCGTGACGAGTGAGGACTTTGGCAGGCTGGCCGACGGCAAAGAAGCCAAGCTGTATGTGCACGAGCACATCCGTGAACAGGGGTACGACCTGTTTGGTTTTACCTTACTGGATACAAAGAAACTGTTTGAGCAGCTCCTAAACGTAAAGAACGTTGGGCCAAAGGTGGCGATGGCGGTGCTCGACCTTGGCTCTGCGTCTGTGGTGCGTGGTGCAATTGCAGCCGGTGACGTGAAGTTGCTACAAAGCGCCAAAGGCGTGGGAAAGCGAGCCGCCGAGCAGATTGTGGTGGAGTTACGCGATAAAGTAGGTTTGGCGCCCGGCGCGTCCGCCGAAGACGTTGTGTACCGACCAGGCGTCAACGCGCAGGATGAAGCAGTTGAAGCACTTGTGTCGCTAGGGTATTCTCCGCAAGACGCCGCCACCGCCCTCCAAAAAATCGATTCATCACTCTCCACCGAAGAACGTATAAAGCAAGCACTTAAGGGGTAAACTATCCACCCACCATACATATTGCACACATAACCTAAGATAGGAGATGTGAAGATGAGGTATCGCAAGATGAGTGAGAAGCAACTACTGGTCTATGGTGCCAGGATACGTTTAGCATGGTTTAGAAAAGCCGAAGAGCTCGGTACTGTCACGGCTGCCTGCCGCTATTACGGCATACCGAGACGGACATACTACTACTGGTACACGAGGTGGGTAGACTCCGGTAAGCTACTCACAAGCCT
>JAKPIL010000018.1 GCA_029549845.1 bacterium | reverse complement strand
GACAGATGCTCACGCTCATTATTTAGCCTTCCAGCAGCGCCCAACCACGCCAAGCGCAATAACGAACAGCGCAATACCTATTAGCATTACTACCCATTCACGACCAAAGGCACTCCATGTCCCTGTGTAGGCTTGTTGCGTAAACCAGTGATACCGTATGCTCATGACAGTCCAGGCACTATACAGCGCCTGGTACGCAAATAGTCCAACCGTACCGATGATACCGCCAGCAAAGAAACGAGCCAGCCAGGTCCGGTACCGTCGCATGGCAAAAAGAACCCCTAGCACCATGAACACAAGAGGTAGAAGCACTGTAGTTACCTGAAATAGCAATCCACTAGCATTCCAATAACCCCTGCCAACTGTAAATGAATTCAGCATGGTTGTAACTTCAACGAGCCAGCTAAGCGCCAGTGTTCCTATGAGTATTTGCTGCACTCTAACGGGCACGGGTAGTTCTGTGTGTTTTGATGCGGGATGCTTGTGAGCTGTTTTCATAGTCTTTAAGCCTCGTCCAGTTTATGAATACGGCGGGCATGGCGCTCGACGCCGCTAAATGGTGTTTCAAACCATATGCGCAGGGCAGTTTTCATCTCATCGAGAGTCAGGAAACGGCCCGAGAGGCTAAGGACGTTTGCGTCGTTGTGCTGGCGCGATAGCTTCACGATCTCGTACGGGTCATCACTCATGGTACCTTCGGCGTCGATGGGCACTTTGGCCGTGACCGGCCCATAGAAAAGCGCTGCACGCACACCTGGGATACGGTTTGCCGCCATGGCTTCGCCCTGCCCGCTGCCACCCATAATAACGCCGCGTTCGCACTCACCGCTGGCCACCGCCTGGGCAGCCGGAAACATAAAGTCCGGGTAGTCATCTTCGCCGTCAAATGTCGTAGGGCCGTAATCTACGCATTCATGACCGAGGCTTTCAAGAAAGACTTTTAGCTCCTTGAGGGACTCGTACCCGGCATGGTCGGTGGTAATTGCTAGTTTCATGAATTCTCTTTCTCCACCACGATTGTTTAATTTCCTAGTTGATCGAGCATTTCTATACGCCGTTTGTAGCGCGGGGCGCCCGAGAACGGAGTCATGAGCCATGTTTGAATAATCCCAACGACTTGTTCGAATTCAAGGCTATGCGCCGGAATACACAGTACATTTGTGTCGTTGTCGTTGCGGCCATCCCGCACCGTGTCTTGGTTCCAGCCCACGCAGGCCCGTATGCCCTTGAAGCGGTTCGCAGCTATGGCCATGCCTTGGCCACCGCTGGTAATCAATATACCGCGTACATCAGAGGACGGGTCGGCTGCCATGGCGTGTACGACCGCGGCGGCAAACTGCGGAAAATCATCATCGGGGTGCTTTTCTGCGTCACCCTCATCCACTACTTCATAGCCGCCTCGGCGCAAATAATCACCGAGCGTTGCCTTCAAATCGTACCCATTGTGGTCAGCCCCAATAAAAAGTTTCGTGTTCATTTTACCTCTTTTGTGTCTTCAAATATTCTAACATAAGCG
>JAKPIL010000016.1 GCA_029549845.1 bacterium | reverse complement strand
CACCGTACAGCGACCGTGCCGTGGCGTAAAGCATATACAGTTCCTCGCGCGCCCGCGTCATACCGACGTAGCACAGGCGACGTTCTTCTTCCATTTCACTCTGGTCGTACAGCGCGCGGCTGTGTGGCAGGATGGACTCCTCCAGGCCAATCATGAACACCACCGGAAACTCGAGCCCCTTGGCGCTGTGCAGGGTCATGAGTGTCACGGCATTGTCATTGAGGTTGGTGGCATCGAGGTCAGATATAAGCGCCACTTCCTCGAGAAAACTGCTCAAACCTTCTTCGTGATAGTTCTGTGCCACACCTATGAGCTCCCGGACGTTTTCCTGCCGGCTTTCGCCCTGCGGCGTTTTATCATCGACATACGCAAGGTAATTGAGCCGCTTGACCAAGCTATCTACCAGTATGTCGGGCGGTAGCTCCTCTAGCTGCGCACGCAAAGAAGCGAGGATATCTGCTAACTCCACCAACCCTCTCCGGGCCTTGCCGGTCACGGTGTCACACTCGGCCACACGGCTCAGTGCTTCGCTCAGGCTGAGTCGCTCGGCCATCATCCACCCCACAAAATTAGCTAAACTGACGGCCCCCACACCCCTGCCTGGCACGTTAGCGATTCGCTCAAAGCTCGTGCGGTCCTCTGGCTGGTACAAGAGGCGCAGATACGCTATGAGGTCCTTGATTTCTTTACGGTCATAAAACCGCACTCCACCCACAACCCGGTAGGGCAAGCCGTACTGCACAAAAATCTCTTCAACCGACCGGCTCTGCGCGTTGGTGCGGTACAGCACAGCAAAGTCTTTGTACTGCCGGAGCCCAGTATCTACGGCCGTACGAATGGTTCGCATGATGGCTTCGGCCTCAGCGCGTTCGGTCATGACCTGCCGAATCTGCACACGGCGGCCATCCCCCTCCGATGTCCAAAGCTGTTTGTCGCTGCGCTGCTGGTTTTTGGTAACGACGCCGTGTGCTGCCTGCAAAATATGCCCAGTACTGCGGTAGTTTTGCTCGAGTTTTATGACGGTACAGTCTTTATAATCCTTTTCAAACCGCAGGATATTACGAAAGTCAGCGCCCCGCCACGAATATATACTTTGCCAATCATCTCCTACAACTGCAACATTGTCAAGTTTATTTGTTAATAATTTTACTAGCCTGTACTGTGCTGCGTTTGTGTCTTGGTACTCATCTATCATGATGTGGGTAAAATGCTTTTGCCACTTGGCTCGTACTTCTTTGTGGGCTTCAAGCAGCTGTACCGTACGCCAAATGAGATCGTCAAAGTCCAGCGCGACTGCGTCTTTGAGCGCCGCCTGGTACAGTGGATACACTTGTGCAACCACGTGCGCGGTAGGGCTTTTGGCCGTTTCACGGTACTCCGCCGGGCCAATCATGTCGTTTTTAGCACTGCTAATATAGCTGGAAATAGTGCGCGGCGGAAATGACTTTTCGTCCACATGCTGTTCTTTGCAAATACGTTTGATGGTGCTCAGTCGGTCGGTTTCATCGAATATAACATACGAATGTGGAATGTCTACATACTCCCCATCCATCCGAAGCAACCGAACGCAAATGGAGTGAAACGTGCCCATCCACGGCATAAAACGGCGGTCATCGGCATTCTGGCCAAGCAGAGTTGCCACGCGGGCGCGCATTTCCTTCGCCGCTTTGTTCGTGAATGTCACCGCCAGGATGCTGTACGGCGTGGCCTGATGTGTTGCAATAAGATACGCGATTCGATGTGTCAGCGTCTTGGTCTTGCCGCTACCGGCTCCAGCCTGAATAAGCAACGGCCCGTTCGTCGTCACCACTGCCCGGCGCTGTTCCGGGTTTAAGCCCACCAAAAGTTCTTCTTGCACCTGTATATTTTAACAGAGAACACAGTCGTCCACCTGACAAAATTAATTACGCTGAAAAGCCGGTCTAATCAGAATTTTACGATTTCAAATACGTTACAATACCTACCATGTACATACTTCTTTCGTTAGTACTTGGGCTGGGTTCGATGCTGGCGTATGCGTACAGCAACGTCCAGGCAAAGCCTCTACGCCAGCAGTACTCATCAGCTCAGTTGATATGCTTGCGAAATGTATGGGCTGTACTGTTTTTGGCAATATGTGCGATGCCGTCAATGCTTAGCATCCACAATTTCAGTTGGGGTTTGGGAGCGGTTGCGCTTGGTCTGGCCGGTTATATACCGTTATATGCGTTCATGCGGGCCGTCAAAGATACGCCCGTCGGAATCGTGTCTCCTATTTGCGGAGGCTCTTCTCTTATTGCGGTCATCCTTTCAGCTGTGTTTTTGCATACTACCCTTACGTCCTTGCAGTGGCTCGCTGCCCTCGTTATCATCCTCGCAAATATGGCGATGACGTTTGAGATGAAGGGCTTTCGAAAATTTGCAAACCGCCCGCATGCCGAAGGGATAGTATGGTCATTCGCCGCAGCATTTGGATGGGGCTGCTTCTTTTTTCTTCTCGTCCCGTTCACCGAAAAATTGGGCGCCTGGAATGCCGCTCTGCTTGTCGAAATCGGTGTCCTCATTGCCGCGCTCACCCATATGCAACTTACCCGGACTTTGCCCTCTTTCCAAGAGCTGAAGCGTCCGAGCATCATATTGAACGGCGCGCTAATTGCAGCTGGTACGGTTCTTTTTACTATCGGCGTCAGGTCATACAGTGTGCCCATCGTCCAAATTTTGAGTAACTCCACTGCCTTTGCCGCCTCGTATTTCGGCTACGTATTGCTTCACGAGCACCT
The DNA here is from genome assembly GCA_029549845.1 of bacterium. Classification (GTDB taxonomy): domain Bacteria; phylum Patescibacteriota; class Saccharimonadia; order Saccharimonadales; family UBA4665; genus JAGXIT01. The sequence continues at coordinate 2,675 of JAKPIL010000016.1, read as the reverse complement.
CAATAGGCGCGAACGAATAGCGGGGTCGGTGATCACAATTGGCGTGATCACTCTGGCTGCCCTCTCAAACTAAAAGAAATTGGTGTGAGGTAAACTAGGAAGCTTCAAAACACCCATATCAAGGAGTATATCTAGCGCAACACCTGCGGCAATGAGCATCAAAACGACTACGAGCAACACCGTTCTGCGATGGTGTCTCCTGTGGTTTATGGTTACAAAATACGTTCCGGCGGCGATATGCCGCTCGATTTCGAGTTTCTGGGCGGCGGCTGCGTCTTCTTCGGTGTTTGGGACATCTGCCTTGAGGTCTGCATCGGTTTCTGCTTCATCCTCATCTGGTGCCTTGCTTGGGATGGTTTTGAGTGGTTTTTCGGGAGATGACGGAACAAGAGCAGGCTTGTGCTCGTCAGTTTCATGTACGGAAGGTACATCAGCGGGCGCCGCTGGGACGGTTTCTTTAGTTTCAGCGGGGTTCTCATCTGTTTCGGCCACCTCATCCACTGTTTCGGTTGTCTCGACAGGGTCGGTACTGGGCATAATATCTTTGGCAGTGCGATCGACCGTGCGCGTGGTAGTTGACTTCTTCGGCGCCGCGTTCGACGACTGCTCTACGGTATCGTTTGCCTCTTTGTTCGGGTTCAACATCGGATCCATGGCCATAAATGGGCGATTTGTAATAAGCGGGCGACTGGTCGGCGCGGCTGGTGCAGCGCCTGCATGAACCCCATCTATAACTTTGGCTGGCTTTTTTGCAGCAGGCATGGTTATTTCCTCTCGGTTTGGAGCTGGTGCGCGACCCGTACAATTTCGGCAAACTGATGATAATTCAGGCTTGCCGCCCCAACAAGTACACCATCAACTTCGGGAAGTTCTAGATAACTGCGGACATCGTGTTCATTGACACTGCCGCCGTACAGTACGCGCATGTTTTTAGCAGCGCGCTCACCGTACAGTTCTTGGACCTGGCTGCGCATGTAGCTAATCATGCTTTCTGCATCATGCGGCTTGGCAATAATGCCATCGGCGGTACTGATTGCCCACACGGGTTCGTACGTGAGGACAACGTTTTCAATATCTTTGCTCGTGAGGTTCATAAGAGCTGTCGTGAGCTGGTCGTGAATGACCTGTTTTGCTTCACCAGCGTCTCGCTCCTGCTTTGTCTCGCCAATGCATATGATGGGTGCAATGCCGTTACGGATGGCGGCCTGCACTTTGTCTCGTACGACATCGAGCGTATCGCCCGCATTGAGCCGGCGCCACGAATGGCCAACAATGGCATAGTGAACTAGGTCGCCCAGCATGGCAAAGCTCACCTCACCCGTGCACGGACCTTCATCTTTATAAAAGGCGTCCTGTGCGGCCAGGCGGAACCGGCGACGGTCAATCTCGACACTCAGTGGCTGCAAAGCCAACATGCTTGGGGCAATCACCACCTCGACATCACGGTGGTGGGCAATTCTCTCACCCAGCCTATGTACGAGCAAGCTCGATTGGTGCACGCTGAGGTGCATTTTCCAGTTACCAACGATGAGAAGTTTTTTATCCATACTTATTATCTCTTATGCTTTTCCTTTAGTGTAGCAGAATGTGCCCCATTTCGTCATCAAACGACCAACTGATCGACTACCAACGTTCAACAAACAATCAACAATCGAACGAGGTTCATAAGGTGCTGATGGTTGATTGTTGCTCGTTTGTTGATAACTTGAACGTTGACCAGTTGAGCGTTGCCCCTCCATCATTTGTTCTCCAGGGCTTCTACGCCTGGGAGTTTGCGGCCACTCATAAGCTCTAGGCTCGCTCCGCCACCGGTGGAAACATGGTCAAAACTGGCCGTCAGACCCCTGCCCTGCACAAACCCAACAGTGTCGCCGCCGCCGACAATACTGAACGGACGGTTACCGAACTGGCCGAGCATGGCCTCAGTAAGAAGCTCGGTGCCATGAGCCGTTGGTCCAACAGGCCCCTGCAGCCCCTTTGTTTCGGTCACACCCATAGTACCGTTCCATATCACTGTCTCGGCAAGCTGCAAGAGGCCGGCTATAAACGCACCACTAAAGGGTCCTATGTCTAGAAGCATTTCATCATCAGCAATTTGGCTTGCTTCGTGCAATGGCCGCTTGGGATACGCCTCTATATCGGCGATGATGTGTGCACTCCAGTCTACAATGCGCGTCGGAGCAGCAGTATCAAGTTTTTTTGCCACGACACCGTCTTGCGGAAGGTAAAACACAAAGTCGCGTTCCTTTTTTACCGCCTCAACTTTATGCATAATTTCTTTTGCGAGCGGTAAATCATCTGGTTCTATTTTACTTTTGCCGACTTTGAGCCCGGTGGCGTGCAAAAACGTATTTGCCATGGCGCCGCCGACTGCAACCACATCTGCGATGTCTAGAAAACGCTGCAAAATCTCAATTTTGTCGGAAATCTTTGCCCCACCTATCACCGCCACTAACGGCCGCTTGGGGTTTTCCATGGCGTTTGTAATCGTATCAACCTCTTTTTCGAGCAATAGCCCGGCCGCACTCGGCAAATGGTGCGTAACAGCCTCGGTACTGGCATGCGCCCGGTGCACCACGCCAAAGCCATCCTGCACAAACACGTCTGCGAGCGACGCAAGTCGGGCAGCAAACGCGTCGTCATTAGCCTCTTCCTCTGGGTGAAAACGAAGGTTT
>JAKPIL010000185.1 GCA_029549845.1 bacterium | reverse complement strand
GATGAGTACGGCGTACCGACCGATACACCCGACCGCGACGAATACCTCGCCCGGTAAGAGGATTATAAACTCTGGTTAGGGTTGTTTGTCTGAATAGACGCAGCATCAATTACTCTAAAACCAGCATCACGGATGTGCATGCCGTCGGGGTAAATGCCGGGCGTCAATCGAACCATAGCGCCGATTTGAGAGGCTCTGCCAATAATTACACCTGGCCCTAGGGCTGCGTGCATTCCTACCCTTGTACCGTCACCAATAACTGCGCCAAACTTTGGTGTGTCTGTGTTATAGACTGTACCGTCTGACATCGGAATTAGGATATCTACAGTAGGCCTTGACATGTCGGGGTTAGCAAATAATGTCGCAGCAGCCGTTACGCCAGCCGTTATGTAAGCATCGTTCCCGATTACTGAGCTACCAATTGAATTTCGGTGAAAAACGTGGCTTCTCTTACCTACAAAAGTATTAACCATCTCATTACCGAAACCAACGACGGCGTTGCTGCAGATGATTGCTCCATCACGAACCGTTGAGAACTCATACACCCGAGCACCGGGCCCGATGTAAACGTCTTGTCCGATGATTGCATGATCCGAAATAAGGCCTGGCCCGGGTAGGTTATGTTTTTCACGATATGCATTGAGCTCTCTTGCTAACTCTGGCAGTGCCTTGAGTAGGTCGGCAATGCTTAATCCTTCTAATTCCCGCACTCCGGCAGCCTCAAAATCCACCCACTCGGAAGGTTTTGGTTCATAGTCTTGCTGAGGGCTTTTGCGAGGGGGAACAGGCTGGTTCATTAAAATATTATAGCATAAAAAATAGGCTAAGCAATAGCCCAGGAACCCCCGGTTGGGTAAAAGCGATTTCAGGAAAGTATGCAAAAATAGTGTACATATAGTACTCCTAACTATGAGAGTGTATATAATAATGTATTCAATTTATATTTTTGGGAAAACAGTTTTCGTTGCGAGGTATACAACGAATGGTTTTTGAATAACAGATGTGGATAGACATTTTTACTACACATTTTGCTTGCGCTTTTAGTTTTGCGGGTCTACCATGGAGTTAAAACAAACAAGCCAAAATGGGTACATGGTGACGGGTAATCTTTTGTACTGAGAGACTACAGAAGGTGCCGTCACCACCCATAAGGCGAGTATGTAGAGAGCGCTTAAGCAGCCTGCCATAAGCAGGTTTTTTGTTGACCAAGGGCAGCTATTACGTTATAATTGTGCGTACTATCAACTCAGCTTGCATCACGTATGGAGTGCAGGCTTAACCCAAAGGAGTGTTTCGTGAATAGTTACGAAATTGCAATTCTCTTTGACCCAGGTTTGGAAGTAGACCTGGAACAAGCGACTAAAAAAGTCGAAAAAATATTTAACGACAATGGCGGCACCGTCACGAATGTTGATAATTGGGGCAAGAAAAAACTTGCATACCAAATCAAAAAGCACGACAGTGCTGTATACGTTTTCTACACAGTCGACATGCCGGGCGAAGGTGTGCGCAAAGTTGAATACACACTGAATATTACTGACGAAGTGATTCGCTTCCTTATAGTACGACCAGACCTGAAGGCGATTGCAAAGGCAGAGGCTGAAAAGGCACGCAAGGCTGAGCAAGCTGCAAAGCGTGGTGACACTGAAGATAAAGAAGAGGAAGAGGAGTAGGACTGATGGCAAAGATCTTTAAACACCGCACAGATGTGCCATATTTTGACTACAAAGACTTCAAAACATTGCAGCGCTACGTAGACCAGTACGGCAAGATTGAGACCCGCAAGAAAACTGGTTTGACTGAAAGTCAGCAGCGTCACCTTGCAGTTGCTATCAAACGAGCACGGCATATTGCACTGCTGCCGTTCGTAGCCACTGCGTAGAAGCAATGTAGCAGAGGGCAGACAAACATTGCGCAGAAATTTAGCAGACTCGCGGGTAGCGGTGTCTGAGACCTGATATCTGTCAAATTTCTGCTATCTGATACCTGTTTGTCTGTTAAATCCACTTGACGACTTCACTAACTGGGCGTAGGGTGGGTAGTACAACTAAGGTAAAGGACATAGTTCCTACAAGGAGGACGAGATGGCTCGATCATTCAACCAAGTAATCTTAATGGGGAATCTAACGCGAGACCCCGAACTGCGGCAAACGCCAAACGGTCAAAACGTGTGTAGTTTTTCGCTCGCGCTAAACCGTGCCTACAAAGGTGCAGATGGTCAGTGGCAGGAAGCAACTGACTACGTTGACGTGGTTGCGTGGGGGCCGCTGGGTGAGCGCGTGGCGCAGTACCTGAACAAGGGCAGCCAGTGCCTCGTAAACGGCCGCATACAGAGCCGTAGCTGGGAGCAGGATGGCCAAAAGCGTAGCAAGGTTGAGGTGAACGCTCAGGACGTCACGTTCCTAGGGGGACGCGGCGAGGGTGCAGGCAATGGTGGTGGGTACCAGGGCGGTGGATCGGATGGCGGATCGTCCCGACCAGCACCTAAGAAGAAAGATGATGTTGTCATAGAAGACGTGGGCGATGAGCCTATAAACCTTGACGATATTCCGTTCTAGGCAACGGTTTTATGCAAAACCTTACCACGACTGCGGCGCAATTTGAGAGGCGCGTAAAGGCAGTGCTGCGGCACTGCGATATTGAAGCGCTGACAGTCAGCGAGAAAGACAACATAAGCCGCTTCAAAACGGCACTGCACGAAGCCAAGCTCGATATACGAGACTACGAGTATGCCGAGAGCCGCGACGAACAGCTCAAATGGGCGAAGATAGGGCGGCACAACCTGGCTGTAGTGAACACACTTATGCTGCGCCTGGATACGGTGTTTGGTGCGGCCGATGTGGCCGAGTTTGGCGCCACCATAGACCAGCTCCAAACAGGACTTGAATAAGCGGCTCGCGAAATATTAACAGGGGTGGTATACTGGTGCGTAGATATTTTTGTTAAGTAGGAGTGAAAGAGTATGGCGCTATCGATTACGAATTTGAAAAAGGGTGTGGTGTTCCAGCTGGACGGTGAGCCGTACCGCGTGGTGGAGTATAACCAAAAGGTGATGGGACGCGGCGGTAGTATTGTGAATGTACGCGTGAAGAGCTTGCTAGACGGCAAGGTCCTAGAGAAAACATTTAAAGGCAATGAGCAGCTTGAAACTGCCGATGTGAGCACGCAGAATGTGCAGTATCTGTACAGCGATGGCAGCGTGTTCCACTTTATGAACCAAGAGAGCTTTGAACAGTTTGAGGTGAGTGGTGAGCTGATGGGTGACGGTGCTGGGTACTTGAAAGAGGGTGACATGGTAGGCCTGCAGTTCTTCAACGGGGTGCCTATAAACGTTGAGCTGCCCAAAAACGTGCCGCTGCTGGTCACATACACCGAACACGCCGTGAAAGGCGATACCAGCAGCTCTATCACAAAGGAAGCCACGCTTGAAACGGGTATTACCATACGTGTGCCAGCGTTTATAAAACAGGGCGATGTTATTTCGGTCGATACCAGCAACGGTGCCTACCGCGAACGCGTGAAGGAATAAGTGGATAGTAGATGGTAGATATTGGATGTTGGTAGGCTTAGAAAAAGGCAAGGTACAGTCATTTACGGGTCTTGTTGCGTGGCAGGAAGGACATAGGCTTGTGCTGCAGGTCTATGCGATAACAGATGCATTTCCGGCTAAAGAACAGTTTATACTTACCTCACAAATATGTAGGGCGGCTATTTCCGTTACGTCGAACATAGCCGAAGGCTTCGGTAGGTCGACTGCAAAAGATAAAGAGCATTTTTTCACCATGGCAAACGGCTCTCTCTACGAAGTGAAAAATCAGCTTATCATCGCTCGAGACAGTGGTTACATAGCAAAGGAGCAGTTTGATGCAGTCGTCGAGCAAGCAAATGTGACCCATAAATTGCTACACGGCTTATTACGATCGCACAAAACATGAACGTACAACCATCCAACGTCTACCATCCACCATCTAAGCAACGGCTTGATGTGGTTATGGCTCAGCGGAAGCTGGTGGCAAGTCGGAGCCAGGCGGAGTCGTGGATTCGGCTCGGGAAAGTGAAGGTGGACGGGAAGGTGATAACTAAAGCTGGGTTTCTGGTGTCAGAGAACAGCGTGATTGTGCTGGCCGACGAAGAGCAGTATGTCAGTCGGGCGGCCCTTAAACTCAAAAGTGCCGACGGGTCGTTTCATATAGACTGGCAGGGAAAGACGGTACTGGATGTAGGTAGTAGCACAGGCGGTTTTACGCAGTATGCGCTGCTGCACGGTGCAAAAAAGGTATTCGCCGTAGATGTTGGTACCGAGCAGCTACACCCAAGCCTGCGCGCAGATAAACGGATTGAGCTGCACGAGAAAACAGATATACGAGATTTTTGGACAGAGCAGGCAATCGACATTGTCGTTGGCGACGTCAGCTTTATTTCTTTGCGAGAGATATTGCCGCATGTCTCAAAGCTTATGTCGCACGATTCTGTGCTTGTTGCCATGGTAAAGCCGCAGTTCGAAGCGGGGCACAGCAGCGTGAAACATAAGGGGGTCATAAAGAATGACCGCATGCGCCGGGATATCTTGCAAGATTTCGAACGGTGGGCGGTGCAGCACTTTACAATTGTTGCCAAAAAGGACTCGGAAGTGGCCGGGAGCAAGGGGAATGTTGAGCGGTTTTACCTCCTCTGCAAGCCTCGGGTTACCACGCGCACGCACAAGCGAACCGGTGCGTAAGTGCTGGCTTTAGGGAAGGGTAGGGCGACCCCGGGACCGATTCGAAGCAGCCGAGCGGGACGTTAGCCACTCCTAGGTATTATTGTTACAATAGTGCTTATGTATTACTTCGCGAACCGGACGCAAGCCGGCGATCTTATTGCTGACCAGCTGGAAAAGGCCTATCGGTATGAAAACTGTGCAGTTTTGGCCCTGAGCGACGGCGCCGTGCTTGTAGGTGCGGAGATCGCAAAGCGACTACACTGTGTCATTAACATGCTGCTTTCATCTGCCATCCAGCTTCCTAGAGAGCTAGAGGTGCTTGCAAGCATCGATAACTTTGGCGGCGTCACCTTCAATCCAACGTATAGCCCAGGTGAGCTTGAAGAAATTAAAGCAGAATACTTTAGCTATATCGAGCAACAAAAGCTACAGAAACTATTTGAGATGAATAAACTACTCGGACAGGGCGGAGTGCTAAATGTCGACCAGTTGCGCGGTCAGAACGTCATCGTGGTTTCGGATGGGCTGAGTAACGGATTTTCTATGCGAGCAGCGGCTGACTTTCTGAAGCCGATAAAAATGCAACGTCTCATTATGGTGACGCCGTTTGCGAGCGTTTCGGCGGTGGACCAGATGCATATGCTGGCCGATGAGATCGTCTGCCTAAACGTTATCGAAGACATTATTTCTATAGACCACTATTACGACGACAATACTATGCCGTCGCACGAAAACGTAGTCCGTGTCCTCGAGGACATAGTGCTGCGCTGGAAGTAGAAGGATTATTCGAGGAAATCTTGGAGTGCGGCGACGTCGCATAGGGTGATACGAGACTGTTCGCTCATGACGATATTTTTGCGTTCAAACTCAGAAAGGGTACGGCTGGTGGTTTCCCGGGTGGCGCTGATGGAGCTGGCTATGTCCTGATGCCTGAGCGGCACATCAATCTTGATGCCGTCTGCAGTCTTTTCGCCAAAGCGCTCTGCCATGCCGAGGAGAAAAGAAGCAAGACGTTCCCGAACGGTGCGGTACTCGAGTGTCATGATGCGTTCACCGTGCAGGCGGAACATATCCGCTAGAATGCTTACTACCTGCACAGAAGCTTCAGGGTGTTCGTGAAGTGCATCAAGAAATTTATCTCGGGGGAGTAGCCACAGCGTTGACGGCGCGAGGGTGGTGTATATAATTTCTCGTTCGCGACCCGCAACCGCCCAGGTAAGTCCCAGGATTTCGCCGTCGTGACGGATAATGAGGAGGTTCTCTTCGCCGTATTTCGTGATGTCGTAGGCCTTTACGAGCCCGTGCTCAATATAGTAGACGCCAGGTAGCGTACCCCCTGGTCGTATGATGAACTCTCCTTTGGCGTACTCTTGCTTTGTGCCCGTTTTAAACAAATCAACGAGTGTCGTCAGCTGTGGTTTATCTGTGGGCATGTTGTTCATTATCCCACAGGGATGACACCCCTGTCTATAAAGATTCCTACTGTTTCGTTGTGTCGCTGTGATAAATATCGCACCCTACATGTGAGGAACCGTACTGCATTACTGGCGCAGTGGCCGCATACTAGACTTCATGGGGAAATTACCGGCCAGCAGGCCGAGACATCCCAGGGGAGAGTGCCATGGTGAGTACAAAGGATATCAACGATCAACTTCGACAAATTGGCTGCGACTACGCGGTGTGGGGTCGTAGTGAGATACGCGAGCTCACCGGCATATTGATGGATGATGAGCGAATACTGCAAGCTGTAAACGGATATTACGATGGTGGTTTTGCGCTACTATGCATCACAAACTTTCGAGTGCTCATTGTCGACAAAAAACCACTGGCGCTCACTGTCGAAGACCTGCGCTACGACATGATTGCAGAGGTAGATTTTAGCTCACGCATCTTCACATCGGTGCTGCACGTGTTTACGCCCATGCGAACACTTATATTTACGAGTTGGAGCATGAGCAAGCTAAAGAAGTCCATGAACTATATCCAACAGCGTGTTATGGAATTGCGCAACAACGACTATCTCATAAACCAGTTCCCGCAAATGGCGCAGCCAGCTCGTGGTCAGAGGAGCTCGGGTAAGGTGTGGCAGCGTCAGAGTGTGCCGCAAATGGTTCCAACCGTGACGACTAGCTCGCAGCCCACCGCAGAGTTTGATGCATATAAGCTCCCGGTAAAACCGCTCATGAACCCGTACACAAAACTGCCTCTGCTCACCCGCCGCCGCAAATACCCTAGCTTTTACTAACGTGCTTCGACTCGTCCACGGACTGCGAGTGAGTGGGATACGCTTGCGCGTCCTGCTATACTAGACTGAGCGTGATAAGAGATAAAAAACACGTACTGACTGTTTTTTTGCGACGAACAAAACCATACATATGGCGATGGAAATGGGTGTGGCTAGGGCTCTTTGTAGTAGTGCTTGCGCAGTTTTTGTACCCATCAGACAAGGCATTGCCATTTGTGCGGCTTGACGGCGAGCGCGTAGGCGGACAGTCCGATAAGCAGATTGCCCAGCGGCTAGTTGATACGTACAGTAATGTGCCACTGGCGCTCCACATAGATGGGCCAGCCAAGCAGCTTACGCGTAAAACTACGGTTGCGCCAGCTGGCCTCCAGCCCGATGCCAGCCGTATCTTGCAAGACATAAAAACATATCCATGGTGGCAGCGGATTGTGCCGTTTAGTGCTATTGTGCAGGGGCTCACAAAAAACCAGCCCATACTTGTTGCGTTTGATGAGCAACAGTTTGGTCAGTACGCCAAGGCCGAAATGGCAGCGTGCAGGGTTGAGCCCAAAAACGCCGCCGTAACAGTCCGTGACGGTGCGGTTGTGCTTGAACCTGCTACAGACGGCCAGCAATGCGCACTTGATACGCTTCGGAAGGAGTTCCAAAGCCTCGCTCTTGAGCCAAAGGGGACGACTGCGCGCGTAAAAGCTACCGTCGTGAAGCCCGAACGTTCCGATAAAGACGTCGAAGGAAAGCTCAAGGAGGCGCAGACCCTCACTGAGCGGAAGTTGTCGCTCCGCCTGCTCGATGCCGAGTACAGCGTGAGTAAGGCGACCATTGCATCGTGGCTGGTGATTGCCGAAGACCCAAAGGACCACAAAAAACTCACGGTCGATGTAGATACAAAGCGCATGAACGACTACCTGACAGAAATGCAGAAAAAGGTGTACATAGCCCCTGGCGTCACCACGATTCGCACAACCGATGG
>JAKPIL010000175.1 GCA_029549845.1 bacterium | reverse complement strand
AATTCACTTGGTTTTACAAAAAGTGCCGCCACTGCCTCCCCTGCTTGGTTGCACCGCACAATCACGGTCTTCAGGTCGCCCGCGCGCACATTCAGCCGCCGCAGCTCGCTCAGCACCGCCTGCGCTGCGGTGTCTAGCGCAGGCAGCGCGAGCACACTGCCCTGTACAATTTCTTTGCCATGACTTCCCCGCCGGTGCAGCGCCAGATGCAGGCCATCATCGTCACCCCAGAAGCTATATTCCATTTTGTTTCTGTAATGTAGTTCCGAACCAACCGAAATCACCGCCTTGTCATCTTGAGCAGATCCGGCAGCAGCCGGAGTAGTCGAAAGATCTCCTTTCTCCCCAGAAGATTCCTCGACTTCGCTCGGAATAACAACTCCGGCTTGGGTGAAGAGTTCTTTAACTATGTCGGCTTTGTGACGGTTTTCGGCTGCAAATGTCATGATTTGCCAGGGGCTCGTCGCGAGGTAATTCGCCTCCAGCGGTTCGACTCGCTCGGGCGAAGCCAGCACGACTTCCTCTGCGATTGCCTCGGCATACGACCGCTTCTTTTTGATAATCCGCACCTGAACACGCTCGCCTGGCAGTGCATTCCACACAAATACCTTACGGCCGTCTGCCAGTGTCCCAAGACCCTGCCCACCGTGAACCAGTTTTTCTATAACTACTTCATCCATTGTCTAAAAACCTTCCGCAAATCATCCACTGTCGTCACGAGCTTATCTGGCTTCAGCGAATCCAGACCATGTTTACTACTGTAGCCCCACGTCACAGAAATTATTCGCAACCTCGCTCCGCGAGCCGACATCACATCTACCTTTTCGTCACCGACGCACCATAACTGTGCCCTGTCTAGACCCTCGCGCCTTACCACGCGTCGCATCATGCCTGCCTTAGACCAAAAATGCGCCCCGCCGTAAATGCCGTCGAAGTACGTATCTAGGTCATGCCACTGCAAATATTTCCGAATGTTTTCACTGTGATTGGTACTGACCACAAAGAGTTTCACGCGAGCTTCATAGAGGTCACGAATAAGTTCAGTCAAACCGGGATACACCCGTATACTTCGTAAATGTCGCCGAAGCATACGCCGCCCCCGTATCGCAAGCCAGGCGATTTTCCACAGCGGCAAACCCATCTCGCGCGCAATCTGGTACATTGACTTGTGCCGCATGCTGTCTACCGCTTCTTGGGTACGCTGCACTGGCCTTCCGTGTACATCATCGTACATCCGCAGCAGCGCCGGCAAACCGTCCGCAATAGTCCCATCAAAATCAAAAATCACCGCTTGCATACATAAACTATAGCAGAGGAACCGCCCACGCCACCCACCAATTTGTGTAAGAAATCGTACAGGTTATTTTCACGAAATAGCGGTACACTATACATCATAACTAAGGAGGGCTACATGGCAGATATTGTGGGCTTGGAAAACAAACTAAATGACACGTTCGGCAAGCAAGCACCGAAAATGCCCAAGGGTCTGTATGATTTTCTCGTCCAGTACGCACCTATTTTGACTATGGTGGGCGCAGTCGTAAGCCTATTTGGCGCATGGGGACTATGGCGCGCCACTAGAGTAAGCAGCGGCCTCGTCAACTTGGCGAATGAGCTCAGCAGATCCTATGGTGGTGATACTATTTCTACGAACAAATTAACGCTTTTCGTATGGCTTGGCATCGGCTTGATGGCGTTCAATGCAGTGCTCTACTTTATGGCCTATAACCCGCTCAAAAACCATGCAAAACGCGGATGGGACTTATTGTTCTATGTAGCGCTCGTGAACATTGCCTACTCTGTTGTTACGCTGTTTATCGACGGAGAAGGCTTCGGCTCGTTCCTGTTTGGGTTAGTCTTTTCGGCTATAGGGTTCTGGATACTGTTTCAGATCCGCCCAGCGTATCTTGAGAAAAAGCACTCCGAACATAAAGAATAGCGCGAGCACATTGCAACGCGTGTTGCCTGCCCGAGAAATCGGGCGGGCATTTTTATGTACCGTCTGGCGAAATTACGACTCTAGCTCGTGGATTTTGGCGTGGTCAAGGCCATAGTAGTGTGCGACCTCGTGCCACAGCGTATGCCGAATGTTCTCGTACAGCGAGGCTTCACTGGTGCTTTCAGCCAAAAGCGGCAGCTTAAACAGCGTGATGACATCTGGAACCATGGGCTCTCTCCCCTGTCGCTCCGGGAGTGGTACGCCACTATACAGCCCCAGCAGGGTCTGGTTGCAGTGTAGCTTCAGGTCTACGCGCTGCTTTTCACTCGGCTCGTCTGCCGTTACGATCGCCAGGTTTTTCACCCGGTCACGATGAACCTTCGGCAGGCTATCGAACGCGCGGTCAATCAACTCGTGGAATTTCTCGTCTGAGATGTCAATCACTTCTCGAACCTTAGACGAGCGGCTAACCAGTCGCGTGGTAGTATACTCAAAAACCAGCCGGCACGCGGGCCGCTCGTTTTGCCAATCAGCAGACGATACAGTGCCGAAAAAACCTCTTTAGGCTGCATGGCTAACTCGTCCTTCAGTGCGTAAAGTGCGAGGTGGTAGTACTCACCATCTGCATGTGGTGGCGCAGTTGTCACTTTTTGGGCGAGTCCAGCAAACATTTTTACCTCATTTTCACTAAACTCAGCTTTTTGTATCTGTTCCCGCAAACTGAATTTCACCTCATCTGGCGCTCGTTTGTCGAGCCAGGCATCGATAAATGTCAGCTCTTTCATGATTATTTCTGCATCATCGGCTGCAACATCTGCATATTCTGTCCGCTTTATGACCTCCAGGGTTTTTGCAGGATCGCGCAAACTAGCCTGATACGAAGCCACGAGGTGGCTAAACGGCACACGGCTTACCGCACGTTCAGTATTACCGCGCGTACAAATGTACATGAGCTGCTCTTCGTCGGCTGTCCTGTCTGACTTGGCCGCAAGCGCCGCGTACTCATCTATGAGTTTTACGACACCTTCAACTGGGTCAAAATATATGCGTTTCTTGGGGGGGACGCTTAGTACCAGGTACCGCACTACCTCCGGGGGCATGATGGTAACGCCTTCCTCAGCATCAAGGCCAGTTCCCTTGCTGGCACTCATTTTTTTCGTATCACCCGCGAGGTTGATAAAATCATATGGGATTGGGTATGGTGCCGGTGCCTCATAAACATCTTTCATGATTTGCACACCGGTTTCATAGCTACCGCCCGAGCTTGCATGGTCACGACCAAATGGTTCAGCGGCAATTTGCAGCAGCCACCACCGACCCGGCCAGTCTAAGCGCCAATCGAGCTTAACACTCCCCTCGTCATAACGCACTTGCTTCTCGGTACCCTCCGCGTCGAGGTACTTCAGTGTCTTGTGCTGAGTATCGATAGAAATAAAAGCGCGTTTCTTCAGCCTACCCGATTCCATTATCTGCAGCGGTGACCAACTGTCCTCGAGCTGCCTGCCCGAAATCGATTCCAGGGCCGCTTTCGCTTCTTGTAGCCGCGCGAGACTACGTTCGATTGCGGGCGTAAAAAAGCCATTGCGATACTCTTCGTGCGACGCAATGAAATCTACCTCAATACCAAGGCTCTGACTCGCCCGCTGCAGCTGTGAGGTAAAGTAGGCCCCATACGACTCTGATACTCCATCTGGAGATGGAATATCGCAAAGCGGCATCCCCAAATACTTCTCGAAGCTTGCCGGTACGTCTACCGGTACTTTCCTCAGACCATCGAGGTCATCAGAAAAATATATATGCCTTGCCTCGCGTCCGCGTCTACGAAGTTCTAGTAGCACCGCATCGCAGGTAACAAGCTCACGCATATGCCCAAGATGGTGCGTCCCACTCGGAGAACCGCCCGATTCGATTAGGATCTCTCCCTCAGGACGAGCTTTTTCAATATCATCGACAATCAAATTTAGCCATTGCATAGACCTCTATTGTACCGAAAGAGCTCCGATACCACAAAACATTGCATATTTTTTACATGTATGTCATAATTTGCCGAACTATGAGTGAAATACCTACCCCAGGTGACGATCGCGACTTTCCACGAGGGCACGTCGGTGGTCAACCAGACCAATTCCCTTCGAGTGCACCACCCTCGGGCCTAGAAGCGGGCCAGTCAGAAAACCCAAACCTCCCTGGTACTCATACTGAGGAGAATTCGCTTACGGTTCCATCAGGGGGAACCCGAAAAAACATCCTCAAACGACTCGGCCAAAAAACTGAAGGGTGGCTTCGGGGGATGGGGCTTATTAGTTACGACACCGATGTTCATATGTCACACGAACGCCCAGCCGACAAAGAGGGTGACTGGGACGTAGATGATGAGAGCGTGAAACTCACACCACTCCAAAGGGTCGCCAAATGGAGCAAGGGCTGGCTGACGGCGGCAAACATTGTGAGCATAGGGGCGGCAGGACTAACTGCAAAAGGTATCGTTGATGTTGCACACGGAGACGCGGTACGAGGAGTTGTCGAAATTGGAGCTGGTCGTGTTGGTGATCTCGTTGACGGTGCCGTCGCACTATGGACTAAAACCCGCGGAAAAATCGGCGCGCTTGTCGATAGCGGCCTCGATAAGCTCCTGAGTGGGTTTGGTCTGTACGAGCTTACTGCCGTGTCACACAACATACCACTGTGGATGGCTGCGCCAATTGCGCTTCAACAAGGGACTATCATAGCCCTGAATAAAATTATCCATAATCGAGGTGGCTCACCTACACCTAACAAGGCGGGCAAATGGGGCATGGCTGCACTATGGGGATACTTTGGAGCCGTCGTATTTTACCAGGCGATGCAAGCCCTGCACTGGTCACACGAAGAAGTAGCGAGCGCCATTGGATATTTGTCCGGGCTAGGCGCAGTCGGACTTAGCGGTGTCGCAATTTACGACTATTCCATGCAGAGCAAGCTTCTTAAAAAGCCTGCTGAATCAGCCGAACTACCAAACTAGCGGATGTAGTAGGTGACCTGGACGGTGTAGGTTAGGTCGTTTTGGCCGGGTTGGACGGCTAGGCTTTTTTGAGTGCTCGACACATCCATTGCAGATGCCGCCATGGGCATCACACCACCGTAGCCGCTATCACCACTATCTTCTACGCTTTTCACCTTCCCTACGGTAAAACCAAGGTTTTTGGCCTGCTGATCTGCCTTTGTTCG
>JAKPIL010000173.1 GCA_029549845.1 bacterium | reverse complement strand
CAGCTCTGTGTGCGGAAACATCATGTCCATATTTATGTAGCCGCTGCCATGTTTGCCACTCGTGTACACAAAATGCTTCTCGGTAAAAACGGCACCGATTGTTTCTAGTTCAGCCAGTACTTTCACTTCATTTGCCCTTTCTATAGGTGTTAATTTCACTTCGGAGTGCCTTGGCCTTGGCTCGAGCAGCTTCTGCAAAGTCCGCGCCCGAAGACGCAAACATAATGTCGCGCGAACTGCTGATGATAAGCCCGTCGCCGTGCGCGTTCTGTGCGGCACGCATCGTTGCCTCCACACTACCGCCTTGCGCGCCCACGCCAGGCACCAGGAACCATAGGTCATCACCAACAATCTGGCGGATGGCCGCCGCTTCTTCTGGGTAGGTTGCACCAACTACAAGCATACAATTTTTATTCGTATTCCACTCACGCGCCACGCTGTTGGCCACGGTTTCGAATACTTTTTTACCATCTGTGAGCACGTCCTGGAACTCACCAGAGCCGGGGTTCGAGGTACGACACAATATTACCGCGCCTTTATCGCCACGAGCCAGAAATGGCTCAAGTGCTTCGCGGCCGAGGTACGGGTGCAGGGTAATGGCATCGGCGCCCAGGTAGTCGTAGGCAAACTGCACATAGCCGGCATTGGTATTGCCTATATCGGCGCGTTTGGCGTCTAGCAGTATGAGCACATCTGGCGCAACCGCACGTATGTAGTCGCACGTATCTTTCAGCACTTGTATGCCCTCGGCGCCGCGCGCTTCGTAAAATGCCGTATTTGGTTTGTACGCGCACACCAGGTCATGTGTGGCATCTACAATTGCTTTGTTGAAGCCCAGCTGGTCAACGCCGTCAGGCAGCTTCGCCACATCACTATCCAACCCCACACACACCAGGGAATTGTTCTTCTCTGTAACTGCCCCCAACTTCTCTATAAACTTCACCCGGTGTGTCCTCCAGCAATATTACTAGAACTAAGTGTAGACGATATTTTAGCTTCTGCCTAGGCTGCTAATCTACTCTGAGCTCGTTGTTTTGCGTCGAAAACCATTTGCGTAGTTAATATCCCGAGGAGGCGCTTTGAACGATATTTGATCAGCTGCTCGGTGCTAAACAATAGGACAGCCTTTCCGACCGCACTATTGTCAGTATCTCCCTCGACTACTAGCTGCTCAACTATACCAGCGATATTACCGTCATATTCATTTTGGTTGCTTTGCCAAATCGCACTCTTCATTGCATCTTGTATGGGTCGCTCTTTTTGATCAAGGTTGCGATTATGGTGCATATCTGCGAGTTTAACGAGTTTTGTAAGCGCCCATCTACCTACCTGTTTCATGTATGCCTTGTTTTGCATGCGAGTTTTTATCTTTTCTTGATTAGTACCTACAATCGTTACGCTCACAGCGTGTCCTGCAGGCTTCGTGAGGGCGCGAATATGCTGTGCTGTCTCATCAGCTAAATCGCTCTGCACATCCACAGCTTCAAGCACTCTTTTGTGTAGCAACGGATATGTCCGGAAGGTTCGTGCATTCCAGAAAGATGTTCCTACTGTATCGGTATCGTCTGGGATACTATCTTCGTCTACATCATGGGTAAGCGTTTCATACTGTGCAAGATGGAACCGCAGCGCACCAATCTTCTGTACATAACCCTTGATTTTCCTCATTGCCATAGTGAGAATTGTTGTAACCGAAACAGGGTGGGTAACGAATTCCACATCGTTCATACGTTCCTGGCCATAATGACCAAGCGCGGCTACAACAGCACCTGCAAGTAGTGCGTC
>JAKPIL010000061.1 GCA_029549845.1 bacterium | reverse complement strand
CTATGCAGCGCCTACTGGCACGACACCGAAAACGACCGCGTGGTTTTGCGGCTCCCATACGAACTCGCCCCGGTGAAGGTGGCAGTGTGCCCGCTGGCTAAGAACAACCCAGAACTGGTCGCAAAAGCTCGCGAAATCTACGCCATGCTCAAAAAAGAACTGGGCGATGTGCTTTGGATAGACAGCGGCAACATTGGTAAAAACTACCGCAAAATGGACGAAATAGGCGTGCCATACTGCGTAACAGTAGACTTCGACACGCTCGAAGGCGACGCTAAAGACACCGTCACCGTCCGCTCCCGCGACACCACTGCCCAGGAACGAATGAAACTCGAGGAACTCGGCAAGTGGTAGAAATCCTGAGGCCGACATTTACAGCGCCGACAGTTGAAGCGCTGCCCAAAAGAGAGGATATTCTTGCTGGGATACAACTGGTTGCATTTGATGTAGATGGAACGCTCACAGAGCACCACGGCCAGCTAGAAGAGAGCGTCAAAACGGCACTCAATGAGTTGGGCGCGCGCGGACTCAACATGTGTATCATTAGCAATGCGTACGGCGACAGGGCAGATAGCCTCAGGGAAATGCTTGGCGATCCTTTTGATATGCCAGTGTTCACCCCAAAGAGTGTTGCACTACTGGGCGAACGTCCGTCCAAACACCGCAAGCCTAGCCCAGCAATGTTACTGCATGCAGCGAAGGTTCACGGCGTAAGCCTTACGGGAGTTCTCATGGTGGGTGATCAGATTGCAAAAGATGTTGTTTCTGCGAATCGTGCGGGCGCAAAGAGTCTATTGCTTCCTCGTCGCGGCAAGGGAGATGATCTAAAGGTACGCATTTTCCAGCGGCCACCGGAAGCACTTGTACGTATGGCGCTAGGTATTCGTTTCGGATAGCGAAGGATAGGCATGGGCTCATTTATAGAACTAAACGACACACTTCGTGTCACCAAAGAGCGGGGTTTTCCAGCAGGGCTGGATATAGATACGTAGGCAAGACATTTCACGGCACTTTACCTTGCAGGTGGCGCGCGAGTCTGATTTCGGGGCCGGGTGGTTTTGCTGTGGTATGCTTAGGATATGAAACGCGCGGTGATACTGCATGGGACAGATGCCAACCCAGAAACGAACTGGTTTCCGTGGCTCAAGCAGAAGTTTGAGACTACGGGCTATGAGGTCTGGGTGCCGCTGCTGCCAGAAAATCACACGCCAAACAGGCAAACCTATAACGACTTTTTATTCGGGAGTGGCTGGGATTTTACCGATAACATTGTGGTAGGGCACAGTTCTGGTGCGGTAAGCGTGCTCAATATGCTCATGGACGAACGTTGCCCGCACATTCGCATGGGCGTGATGGTTAGCGCGTGGGAACACGGCACGCCAGCGACCATGGAGGACCACCAGTTTGCACACCTCTTTCCACCGGAGGGGTTTGACTACGCAAAAATACGGTCGAACGCGGATGAGCTGGCGTTCCTACACGGTGATAACGACAGGTATTGCCCGCTGGAGCAGGCAGAGCATATGGCCGAGAAGCTTGGTGCGACCTTGACTACGTTACCGCATGGCGGGCACATCGGCAATGCGTTCCCGGAGCTACCGCAAGTATGGAAAATAATGGAGGAAACTATATGAAACCGAGACTGATTATCAACCAAAAACTCACGGCATTTGTGAACAAATATACGGTGTATGCGGTGAATGAAGCGGGCCAACAAGGCGATCTGGTCGCCCTGGCGCAGCAAAAACGCATGGCTATAAAAGAAAAGGTGTTGTTTTACAGCGATGAGCAAAAGTCTGCCGAAGTATTTTCGTTCCGGGCAGAGAAAGTCATGGATGTGCACGGTCGGTACTTTGTGGAAGACACGAACGGCAATGTGATAGGGATGTTTCGCAAAGAGTTCAAAAAGAGTCTGCTGCGTAGCTCCTGGGTGCTCATAAATGCCGAGGGCACAGAGCTCATGCGCGTGCAGGAAAGTAGCGAAACGCTGGCTGCGCTGCGCAGGTTTATAGGTTTTGTGCCGCTTGTGGGCGAGCTGCTCGATATTGTCCTCGCGTTTTTCCGGTATCATTTTAGCTTTATTAGTCTGGATACGGGCGAAGAGGTTGGCACGTTCCGCAAACAGACACTGTTCCGCGACCGCTATCTGCTGAGCATGACAGATGAAGCATATGCGAAACTGGACTGGAAGGTGTTTGCTGCGGCTGGTGTTGGGCTTGATGCGCTCCAATCCAGATAGGTGTGACATAATAAACCAATGACCATATATTTTACCGATGGCAGCGCGAGTCCGAACCCGGGGCCGGGCGGTTTTGCGGTGGTGAGTGAGGGCAAGCCGGTGGTGCTTGGTGGGGAACCCAGCGGGGCCGAGACTACAAACATACGCATGGAGGGCTACGCTATACTGGCGGCGCTGAAGCATGCCGGTGGCGAACCATGCCAAATACATACCGATAGCGAATTCTGGATAAACGTCATTACCAAATGGTCGCTCGGCTGGGAAGCAAAGGGATGGAAGAAAAAGGGCGGGGAAATA
>JAKPIL010000147.1 GCA_029549845.1 bacterium | reverse complement strand
ATTTGGCTTCAGTGCAGAAACCGATTATAGGTGCAACAGCCCTAACGCTCGAGAAGAGAGGAAAAATGAACCTCACCGCACCCGTTTCAACGTATTTGCCAGGGTATACCGGTGATTCGAAATCTAAAGTCACTATCGAGCAGTTACTCATGCACCGGGCCGGAATGAATCCGCCTGGAAAGGACGACTTACCCTACAAAAGTATTATTGGTAGCGCAACAACGCCAGGAGCGGTTCAGAAGAATATCTTAAGTCAGGCGCCTCGAGTTGAACCAGGAGGAAGCTATAGCTATTCAAACGTTGGGTATTCTATAGCGGGTATGGCCATAAGCAGTGCTGCGGGTCAGCCACTCGACGGCGCTGTTCGTACGGCCGTCCTAGAGCCGCTTGGTATGACCAAGACGCAGTTTAACCCCAACCCTTCAGAAAATACATGCGCACCGACTTCATCAGACTACAATCTGGCAGATACGTTTACGTGCAAGCCACAGGACTGGTTGTCGCGCGCCGAGGGGGGAGTAGCCGGACATGCTGGCCTGTTCGCTACCGCAGAAGATATGGCCAAGTTTGCGGCGATGCTTGCAAACCAGGGTAGCTTGAATGGTAAGCAGGTACTGACCCCAGACCAGGTCGCCCGGATGGCAAAAAGCCAACCAAATGCTAGTTATGGGCTGGCAGCTCGTACGAATAGTGCGGGCCGGTACGGTCCGTTCATGGGTCCGCAAGCATTTGGACACACTGGGTGGAATGGCACCAGTTTTGTCGTCGATCCTGTCAGCAGGATGTGGATAGTTGGTTTGGCAAACGTAAGTCTCGGCCAGAAAGTAGAAGGCGAGACCAAGCCGCTCAATAACTTCCTGGGCGCCTTTGCAGCTATGGGTGAAGCTGTAGCAAATAACTATTCAGCGCTCGCAAATCAGTAGTAGGTGTCGTCGTACGCAGTATGTCGACGATGCCATCGGCATATGACGGGCTATGTGTGTTTCTACGTGGCAAAACGCCAGATATTTTGCAGTAATAAGTACAGACAGCTAAGCGCGGCAGCTGGGGACCGCTCCTACCTACATATCATTGTGCACAATTGCTCTCGCTGCCTATTTTAGGGCAAGATTATTGGCACTGCCCGAATATACTGTCTCTCGAGGAGAGCGCAGCCTGGATACCATTTGCAACGCCAGTTGCGTATGCTTGCTTTTCATCTGCGCTAAGTTCGGTCGTTTCGCTGCTGCCCTTTTTTCCGCCAAATTCGTTATACACCCAAGGCGCACCCGTATCACCTTGGCTCAGCAGCTGTACCCAGCTGATATTACCTGGTGCGCGGTTGATGGTATTGGTGATGCTACCATCATCTTTTTTGGCCGTAAAATTCAAATCATGAAGTTGGGCTGGGATGCCACTTGCGGCAGTTCTGGTACTGGCTATTTGTTCTGCATATGCGTTACTTATACAAGCAATTTTCTTGTCGGTAAAGGTAAGCTGGTGAGTTCCGTCGGCTGCAGAGGTAATGCCTCGGGTCTGGCCGACCTTTTGTGGGGTGACCCACTGCATTGTATTTGGTTGTGTGTGGTCTGTGTGTATGCTCACGACGATATCGGGATGAAACGCGTTGGCTCTTTCTGCCCGTACACGCAGGCTTGGGCCTTCATCAACAAACTTCTTTGTCAGGTGGACATCAAAAGACCCTTCGAGCATTTTTTTAACGAGCAGGGCGACATCGTACACTTCTGTTGTTTCGGGCGTGTTTTTGTAGTCAGCCATTTTGTAGCCGGTTTCTGGGTCGCGGGCATCTTTTGTTCCGGCCGCCGGAGTGCCGTGTCCGGGGTCGATGACTACCACAAGTCTTTTTTCCGCCTTTTGCGTTGCACCCGGGGACGCGCTTGCTTGTGGGGCAGCGCCTGGCTTGGGGGTAGATGAAGCTGAAGGCACTGCTGTACGAGCCTCACCACCCGTGGAAATGGCGTGGCTGTAGCCGATAGCCGCTAAGCCGAAAAGGGCACCCCAGGTAAGGCCTTTAACGACGCCTCTACTTTCGCGTCGCGGTGGCCGCATCTGTGGGTAATAATACGGTGTGTGACGTTTTCCCATGGTTTATCTCAGACAAGGTTGTTGGTTGGCGTCTTTACTGTGACGCGCCCGTATCGATGACTTCTAGATGTGCTCCGCCCTCCGCCATGCGGCCGTCGAATAACCGTGGGATGTCGGTTGGATGTGTTGCGGCCCATTTACGAGCTTCTGGCCCGGATATTTCTCCGTCGGCGCATAGCACTGCTGTTGGGCCGGTTGGGTTTTGTAGCGTAATATCCTCGTTCCAGCTTGCGCGACTCACGACGCCGTCTCCGTCGCAGACGAGCATGAGTTCGTCG
>JAKPIL010000120.1 GCA_029549845.1 bacterium | reverse complement strand
TCATGAAATACAACGACAAACTCTACCGAATATTCGCCAAGTGGCTTTCGCCGTTTGAACGCCCCAACGCGTATGCAGACCATGGCAAAGCCCCTGACTACAAGCTGTTCCTGTTCGGCTACCGCAAGGGCGGCCACGAATTTGTAAACACCTTCCGGGACATGAAAAAGAAATACATTGTCGTAGATTACAACCCCGACGTTATAGAAACACTCGAGCGCCAGCACATTCACCATGTGTACGGCGACGCAACTGACTATGAGCTCCTAGAAGAACTAGCGCTAGGCAAGGCAGAAATGGTCGTGAGCATACTACCTGGGCACACCACCAACCGCGAACTGCTCAAATATTACCTCAGCAAAAATGAAAAAGGTATTTTTATATGCCACGCAACCAGCTACGACCGAGCCGCTGAGCTATACGAACTAGGCGCATCATACGTCATGCTCCCGCACTTTATAGGCAGCGAGAAAATGAGTGCGTTCATACGTATGCACGGCAATGACAAAGACGCGTTCGACAACTACCGCAAAAAACACATCGTCACCCTCGGCAAAGCGGCTATTGCTTAATTCTAACGACCTAATAGGCTAGTATGTCGCTCTATTGCAAGCGCTTTGACGAGCTCTGGGAATACTATGGCACGAGCTTCTCCTGCAGTGTGCCTTTCAAAACCAAGCCGTACTATTGGGTCAATGAGCTCATTTGTAGCAGAGATTACTTGAGCATTAGTGCTACCGCCCAAAGCATGTGCGTACTCTCTGTAAAATGGTCCGACGCCTTCATCAAACCCCTGATATTGCCGTTCAAATTCGGCCCGTGCAGAAGAGTCGCCACCATTAAAAGCAGCGTCTGCTTGCGCTAGATGTCGCATAGAATCATTAAGCTGATCAGGGTCTACGGGAAAAGCATGCCCGAGGTCAATCCTACAAAAGAGATCCATTAAGCCCGTGACCCTCTTACGCTCGCTTCCTCTCGCCCAGCCACGTGGCAACCTGTCGGCATTGGTTCCAACTACTACGCTACCAATCTGAGCAACTAACCCCCTACAGCTCTCAGCTGCCGAGGAAACTTCACGAATATGTTCATACGCATCGTATTGTTTTGCCATATATTTTAGGCCTCCTTATAGTTTAGTATTGTAACATATTTTTACGTAAATGCAGTATTACATTTTGTAGGAGAGGCTTATATAATGAGCAGCTGAAGCCTGTAGCCATGCGTGAGCTGCGGGGATGTGGCACTCAGTATAAAACATAACCTTATTTTAGGAGTTTTCTGGATGCCCAAAACGAAAAATTACCGGTACTATGACCTCGCCGTCTCTGCGAGCGTGGCCACACTGATTATCTCAAACCTAGGGGCAATGAAGCTCGTTGCATTTGGCCCCATCATCGCCGATGGCGGCGCCGTACTCTTCCCGCTAGCCTACATACTCGGCGACGTTATGACCGAGGTTTATGGGTACAAACACACTCGGCGAGCTATATGGGTTAGCTTCTTTTGGCTGCTGCTCATGATAGCGGTTCTCGCCGTAGTACAGGCGCTGCCTTCTGTCGCTGGTGCGCCAAATGTGAAAGAGTTCGATGCAGTGTTTGGGTTTGTACCGCGCATAGTCGCAGCGAGTTTGCTGGCATATCTGGTGGGTGAGTTTATCAATTCGTTTGTACTCGCCAAAATGAAGGTAAAAAGCGGCGGCAAGCGCATGTGGCAGCGACTCCTGGCATCGACTATCCTGGGCGAAGCTGTCGATACAACTATATTTTGCATGGTGGCATTTTACGGCCTCATTACGAGTAGCCAGATGGCAAACTACATCCTTGTGGGTATTGCCTTTAAGATAACGGTCGAAACAGTCATGCTGCCCGTGACCTACCGTGTCATCCGCTGGCTAAAAGCTAGAGAAAATGAAGACCACTACGACAAAAAGACAAACTTCACCCCCCTCAGCGTCCAGCTGGACGACTAGGGGAGGGTGAGTCATGAGTCAAGAGACATGAGTCAAGAGCGCGGCCGAAGGCCGCTAGTATCTGTCGCGACAGCGATGTAACTAATGGTGGCCATGCGGAGGCTCCTGGCTCAGGTGTTGTCAGGCTCTACAACTTCCGACAGGCGACAAAACTTGTTTGAATGGAGGGGAGATTGCCGGGGGCAATCTCCCCGGAATGAGTTGTTTTGTTGGTTGTAGAACTGACAAGGGCTGACCAAGAGGTGTAGCCCTGGCCTGGTTTTAGGTCCAGGACCTTTTGGCAGCAAAAGGTCCTGGTCGTGGGCGCGGACGAGACCGTGCAAAGAAATAGAGAGATCCTTCAACTTCGCTCAAGATGACAGTGGGAGCTTTTGCGTGAGATGACGGGAGCGAGGAGAGATCTCTCCGCTGCGGTCGAGATGACAGTGAAGGTGTT
>JAKPIL010000099.1 GCA_029549845.1 bacterium | reverse complement strand
ACGCGTAAACTGCACAATCCGCCACAAACTCTTCATAGTGCCTTTAGTATACAGCAGCCCCGAATGCTTTCTGAGCTTCGGTAAGAATCTGCCCGCATGATATAGACAGCTAGTCGGTCTGGAATAGTTTGTGGCGTGATGTTGCGCCGCGCACCAGACGAACTGAGGTTTTCGGCACGCCTAGGTACGCCGCTACGAGCGAAAGCACAGC
This sequence comes from bacterium, assembly GCA_029549845.1. Lineage (GTDB taxonomy): Bacteria > Patescibacteriota > Saccharimonadia > Saccharimonadales > UBA4665 > JAGXIT01. Next base: position 2,949 of record JAKPIL010000099.1, on the reverse strand, counting down.
CGCGTTTGCCTTGCCATCCACCGGCAGGGCTTTGGTGTAGCATATAAACGACCCGTCTGGCAGGCGCTCAATCCCCTCGGGATGCTTGCTGCGTGGCTTTACGGTCACCGCTAGTTGCATGCTCTATTCCTCTGCTGTAGCACAAGCTACGCTTTCGTAGCGCCACAGGCTTCGCCGGCGGCAGCGGCGATGCGGTCAAGATAACCGGTTACTTCTAGGTCGGTCAGAGTGCGTACGTGGTTGGCAGCCTTCAGGCGAAGTGTCACGGTTTTTGTATCGCCCGATTCTGGCTGGTAGATGTCCCACGGCGTGAGTTCTAGGCTGAGCTCGTCCGAACGGAGTTCCGCCACAGCGACTTGAGCTACTGCAAACACTGCATCGAACGGCGTCGTCGCAGGTACCTTCAGCGAAATGTCTTGTGTGACGTAGGGGAACCGAGACAGTGGCTGATACGGCTGCGGCGCCAGCTTGAGCAAGAACGACTGGAACAGTTCAAAACCGGCAGCGCCGTCTGGCAGCTTGAAAGCGCGGCGGGTTGCGGCCGTGAACTCACCCACGACACCGACGAAGTGGTCTCCCTGGAGCAACACTGCAGCACGCTTTGGGTCAAACGGCTTGGCCAGCTGCTCAAAGATGGCGTGTTCGCTCACATCGAAATCTGCCAGCGGCACATAGGCCAGACCCGTGCTAAGCGTCTCAACATACCGGCGCGCCATATAGTACGCCGTGTGCGAAGATTTTTTGGCGGCGTATACTAGCGCCAAGCGCTCGTATTCTTTTGGTAAGCCCTCTTCATCTAGGTCGTCTTTACGGTGCGCCTTGCCAAACTCAAATAGCGCAAATTCGTCGTGTCCAGCCTTTATATTGGCATGAACTTTGTCGAGCAAGCTTGGTAGCACGCTCAGACGGTAATACTGCAGCTCGGGGCTCAGGGCATTGCCAAGCCGAAACGCCTGTGTAGGATCTTGACCGGCATTCTGCAGAACCTTTTCGTGCACAAAACTGTACGTTAACACTTCATTTGCACCCGCACCAGAGACGATTTTGCGAATTTTTCGCTTCATTTCAAGACGCGGGTTTTGTGGGGCCGGTTTCATACTGCGTTCTGGCAGCTCACGTGGGAGCTTATCGAACCCATACAGTCGCCCAACTTCCTCAACAATATCTTCGGGTAGTTCTATATCGGTCCGCCAGAAAGGCGCGGTGATGAGCAACGTGTGTTCGTCGCCCTCTGCTGGATATGAGGCAAAGTTTGCGCGGCGCAGGAGTCCTCCTATTTGCCATGCCTCAAGCTTGAGCCCCAGGCGGGCATTCACAAACGCGTCACTCACTGCTATTTCGCCACTGAGCGAAGCCTCATCGAGCTGACCCGAACGGTCTGGCATGTCAAACACAGCGCTGGCCTGCTCTGCACCCGCATAGGTAGCAATGAGCTCCATGAGTCGAGCGAGCACTCTGTCGTTTTGCAGTGGTGATTGACCCTTACTAAACCGAGTCAGCGCATCGGTAAACACCCCGTGTCGCATGCTACTGCGGCGGAGGGTATACATATCAAAATTGGCCACTTCAAGCACAATGTTCTTTGTGCCCAGCGATACCTCACTGTTGCCACCGCCCATGATACCGCCGAGCCCAATTGCGCCCTCACCATCGGTAATGACAATATCTTCTGCGTCAAGCGTGTATGTTTTACCGTTCAGGAGCGTTAGCTGCTCGCCAGGGTTCGCCATACGCGCACCGATGCTTGCACCGCGCAGTTTATCGTAGTCGTAGGCATGCGTTGGCTGAGCCGTTTGCAGCATGATGTAGTTCGTGAGGTCAACAACGTTATTTATGGGTTTACTCCCAAGCCGCACCAGTTCGCACTGCAACCAGAATGGGCTTGGCTGGATGGCCACATTCTTCATGACCACCGCCATAAAACGCGGTACTTTCTGTGGCACGTCATTTTGCACGTGTAGTGGCAGCGCTTCGGCGGATTCGAACGTTGGCTTCGTCCAGTACCAGTCTGGGTTCACAAACCGCGTATCGGCGGCGTCTTCGTCTTTCCCGGGCACGCCCTTCAGGATAGCCGAGATTTCACGGGCGACACCCAGCTGACCAAAGCAGTCAGGCCGGTGTGTAAACATCTTATTTTCTATATCGATGATAACGTCATTGAGGCCGAACACCTGGGCAAAATCCATGCCCGGTTCTATTTTCTGTTTTCCGTTTTCGGTTTGCGGAGCGTTTTCTGTTTTCGGTTCGCTGACGGAAACGGAAAATGGTGAACCGTGAACAGTCGGAGATTCCTCTGGGATCTCCAGTATGCCATCGTGGTTGTCGCCTATGGCAAGCTCAGCTGGACTGGCCAACATGCCGTTACTTTCGACACCGCGAATGGTGCGCACACTGAGTACAAACGGGTCAGATGTACCGTGGCTGGCGGGTACGGTTGCACCCGGTGGCAACCACGCTACCGTAATGCCCTCGCGGGCGTTTGGGGCACCGCATACAACTTGCGCGTAGCCCTGGTTGTCTCGCTTCACACCCTGGGTCACACCACCATCATCCACCATGCACACATGCAAGTGGTCGCTATCCGGGTGGTCCGCGCAGGAAACAACGCGGGCAATCACAATCCCGGCATATTTTGCGCTGAGGTCGGTGACTTCCTCGACCCCACCCAACTGCGCGTTGATGCGCGCCACGAGCTCATCCACCCCTGGCAATGCAAAGTCTACGTACGATCTAATTGTATTCAAGCTCACTTTCACTTCGTCACCTCCTCAAGCAGCTCTGGGAAATCTATGTGGCCCAGGCTTTTACGGGTAAAATGGCCACCCGTTTCAAAAGTCACGACGCGCGCGGCGGGCAGCGCCGTAGCGATCTGCTTCACCGCGTTCTGGATGCCTTCTCGGTCGTCTTTGGCCACCAATATCACTACTTCTTTCACGGCAGATTGCAGCG
>JAKPIL010000077.1 GCA_029549845.1 bacterium | reverse complement strand
AGTTTGTGGCAATATTTTGCGGCTAACGCCTCGTGTTCGGCAGTAGTTTTTGAAAAATGTGTCGTTCCGTCATCACCCGTCACAAAGAAAAGCCAGTCTGTTGTGGCTGGATGTGCCACGGCCGCGAGTGCGCTCGTGTCGACATTGCTTATAGGCGTGGGCGGAAGGCCGGTGTGAATACGTGTATTGTACGGCGTATCATACGTCACGTCCTTCCCCTGCCCTGCGAGGACCGAACCATAGTACGCGGTAACGTCACTGCCCAGTGGCATACCTATCTTCAGCCGCGAAAGAAACACTTGGGCAGCCTTCGTGCGATCGGCCTGATTTGTCACTTCCTTTGTAACGACTGAGGCGACGGTAATCCCCTGGTAGGTGGTCAGCCCCTGGGTTTTAAACCCGTTTGTGATATCTGTCGTCAAATGTTTTTGCATTTCGGCTAGAGACTGGTCGATGATGGTTTTTACGGTCGTCGTCGCGGTTCGCTGATATGAATCGGGGTACAGATAGCCTTCGAGGTTGGCGCCCTTTGGCTTGCCCACAAAAAGAGGACTGCTTTCGTACTGGCTCGGCTCTAGTGCTGCGTCAACCTCATCCTTGGGGAATCCTTGGTCAATAAGTGCCCGGCGAATCTGGTCAAGCCGCTGCCCTGGTAGTATGGTCACCAGCGTTGTCACGACTTTACCCCCCGTGAGTTGAGCCACAATTTCTGGCACACCTTGCGCCGGACTAATTTCATACGTACCAGCCTGCAGATAACTACTCATGTCATGGAACCGTGCGTAATACTTGAACACCGTCACGCTACGGATAAGCCCCTTATCCTTTAGCGATAATGCTATGTCATGTACTGTTGAACCCTGTTCTATGGCCACAGATGTGGTCCCTGCACCGCCAACAGCCTTAAGACCATTATGATATGTTCGCCACAATCCAAGACCCGTCACAAGGACGCCAACGATAATGATAGCGCTGACTATAAGCAGTATCTTCTGTACGCGACGATGCGCTGTGGGATTGTGCATGTGGTATTTCATATGTTCTCGTTTGCGGGCTGCATCTCTTCGTAACGCTCAAGAATAATCGCCGCCGCTTCTGCATCGACACCATGTCCAGTTGATTTTTGCGCTTTCAGGCGCTGCTCTGCCTCTACACTCGACAGGGTCTCATCGACGGTCTCTATGGGTACATCTGTTTGGCTAGCAAGCTCGGCTGCAAACGTACGGCATTCTGCCGACTGAGCACTCTCGGTCCCATCCATGTTTCTGGGAACGCCCACGATAACCTTGCCCACTCGCTCCACACGAATAATATCGACAATGTTCGCAAAAAGCGCCTGGTCGTTCACGAGCGTAGTCAGTGGGTGTGGCAAGCGCGCAACACTATGCATGAGTGCAACCCCTACACGCTGCGCACCGTAATCTATGCCTAGAATATACTCTGTTGCCATGAATTATTGTGCCTCAGTTTGCTTGTCGATAACAATAGTTATCTTCGTCACGTCTTTAGGGGCGCTGCTCACCCAGAACGGGCTATAGCGCACCTCTACAGCCGTTACGCCAGGAAGCCCGCCTATAGACTCTTTGATATCACCGGCTTTCTTGCCGGCCACTTCCTGTTTGAGCTGATCAACCGACAGTTCTGGCCCGGCAACTGATTGCGCTTTTGCGGCCACAACTGCTGTGGTGGTTGTGCCAGGGTTTTCCTGCGTATACGTCGCCTTGGCAACGCCGTCATCAAGAATCTTCTGCTTCTTTGTGTCTATCTGCAACTTCACGCTTGCCACAACGAGCGCTGCCATGTCGGTCTGCTGAGCACCCAGCATGGTGTACGGGACAGTCGCGGTGACGGTTACAGTGTCCACCGTGTCGCCTGGATTCGCATTGGTTTTTACCTGCTGCTCGCCAGCAATGAAGGTGGTCGGGAACGGCACAAGGCCCTTTGCTTGCAGGGCAGCTTGCAGATCTTTTTTGAGCTGCGCGGTATCTTGCGCTGCAATCTTTGACTTCGCGTTATCGATATCGCCCTGGGAAACAACTTTCACGATGTCGTCCGTACCGCCAGTCATTGCTGCCGAGGATTTTGCCGTAACGCCCGTAGCAGAAATAGTGAACGTTCCGGCAGCGATGTTGTACGATTCGCCAGCCTTGAGTGCAACAACATTCACGGTGGCAGAAGTATCACTCAAACTCTTGCAGGCCCCACTACTGGTGAAGGCACTCGTGTCTAGCACCGCAGTTGTTTGGGTAATAAACGTCATCCCCCCAGAACTCAC
>JAKPIL010000075.1 GCA_029549845.1 bacterium | reverse complement strand
CGCTGCAATTGCTGAGACGGTCACTACTGTAGCGACCACTTTGCGCCACTTGGGGTCGTGCCGGTACTCACTACCACTAAAATCCGGCATAAACATAATCGGCACAGGAGCACCATAGCCAGCGCGCTTAGAGCTCATACTACGCCCCTGGCTCGCATGGCTGTGTGGTGTTTCATATTTGCAGCGTCTTTCATGAGTTCGGTGCCCGCAAACTTCCTGTTCCACAACCGACCAGCGCGGGCGTAGCAATATCTTCCCATGTGTACTCGGCATTCTGCTCTTCTAGTTTTACTAGTTTGCCTTTTAAGCCATTAACTGTGTTCTCGAGCTTCTGCTGGTACATAGCCGCCCTCTGTAGGGGTTGACCCAGCTCAACCGTGATAGCATTTGGCCTGGCCCCCGTAAAATAGTCATTGTAGGCAGCGCTTATCAGCTGCGCTTTGGCTTTATCGTTCGCGTACTGCTTAAGGAGCCCGCCCATCGTAGCTCGAGCCACAATATCCTTTATTTCTTTTTCGCTCACACCAGCATCGCTCAGCGCCTTTTCGGGGCAGGCTTGCATAGCGGCACTTACTTTGACGATCTGGTTGATATCCGCCGATACAGCTGCCTCTATGGCTTCTATAGGACCAGTGTTGCTATTTGTTCTCAATATGCCCCCAACATCGTTGGTAAAAAGCGTTTGATTGACTTTTCCTCCCGGCTCGTCCGCAGCATTCGGTACACGTATAAAACATACCTGCATGGGTCCAGGCTCGATCTTGACCGACACCTCGGTAGGTGAGTTAGATATAACCTTTGCAACCACATTTGAGACCGGCGCGCTCTCGCTCTTATCACCCTCTTTTGGCACCGCTAGGCTTTGCTCTTGAGACGGCCCGTTTACCGTCATACCAAAACAGGGGTTATAAATAACCGTAACCGGCTTTGTGCCATCTCTGTTCCAGTACAATGTTGAGTCGGTTTTACCAAAGATGTTCCCGTCCACAAACTTTGACCATCCTGTATTATTAACATTCACAACCGCTTTACCGTTCAGTTTCATGACAACCTCACCGATGACAGTAATTGGGACTGTACTGGTGGCGGTCTCTTCAAGTTTTTCTACAGCACCAAGGGTGCCCTGAGCGGCCGTCTTACCAGCACAAGCGGCTATCGACTCGCTGTGGATGAGAGCCTCTCCGGCGCACCCGAAATCATACCCCTTCATAAACCCTATTCCCGCAACGACTGCTGCGGCTGCGGTAGCACCCGCTACAAAGCTTTTCCCGCTCATAGCTCAACACTCCTCTTTTGCACAGTTATTTTGGTGGTCATAATCTTCCGTTCTGGGGAATTGCATGCGCATCGCACTCCGGGAACGGAGTCTTGCTATCTACCCGTATTGCAACCGCAACATCTTGATTGGGTGGCACGATTTTTCCTAATGTAGAACCGTGGAACAATGACTGCGCAAAAGCCCCCAACCGCTGGGTCAACTGACGACAATACGCCGTATTTGCCGGGTCGGAAAGCGTTTTTGAAAGATCCACTGCCTCTTGCTTCATATATGTTACAAACGTAATCTCACTACTTGGAGCCTGTGTGGCACCGTTGACATCAAGACATACTGTAGAGGTTGCGCGGTTCGGGTTAAGCAATATTTGTGTGTCTGTTGTGTCTGGACAGCCGTCCTCACCAGACTGCTGTAGCTGCCGCAGTGCCGTAGCTGCGACATCACTTGCAACAAGCCCCTTGTGTGACAGGATGTTCTCTCCATTTGCTGCGCCGACGGCGGCGGTCGTAGCCGAAGCTTCGCCGCCCATTGTAGAGCGGGAGGCGAGCGATTCTGCCGCCCACTCGTATGTGCGCGCGGGCATACCATCACCACCACTGTAGTGGTCATAGGGAGCATACACGACAAAAGCAGTTACTGCGGCAACCCCACCAGCCACGATTTTACCCATGTCTATAGTTTTATACCATATTCGCAAGAAAGTAAACTCTTGTATAATATATTATTTACAACACTTTTGGACTGTTATTGACACCCTGTCAATGCCCTTTGGAGTTTTCAGGCACCGTATAGACCCGGTATGGTAGTGGGAGATAATCCTTTAGACGTAACGAGCCGAATCATTTCCTTCATCCCGCCTATGGTGAGGGTTGTTGGATGAATAAGTATAATAGCTCCGTTGCCACCGTGTTCGTCGGTCTCAAGAAACTTAGTAACCTTACCCAAAAAATAGTCGTCGCCGGAGTTAACCAGCCCCTTTTCATCATTGTTGCTATCTACCGTCCACATACATGTCCATAGGCCCTGCCTGGCCATTTCCGGCACAACGCTATCCTTTTCGCCGAATCCACCACTCCCACCTGGTGGCCTCATGAGTTTCATGGGATATGCATGGCCGAGCACGCGGTCTAGGGCTGCCTGTGCGAGAGTCAGTTCGGAGGTACGCATAGCCGCACCCAGGTCTTTGAACCCCTTCCCATAGTCTGGCCTTAGATAGTGGTGTTGGGTATGGTTACCTACCACAGAGCCTGATGTGATTGCTTGCTCCCAAAGGATGCCTTTATTTGCCTGACGAAAGGCATCCAGAGCTGCTCCAGTGGGAAAAAGAGTGGTACCTTGAGTTTCAGTAACGGTTCTAGGTAGTCAATTCCTACTGTTCCTGTAAAGTCGTCGACGGTCAGCGCAACTCGCTTTACATCCTTCGGCCCGCGGTTTATAGCACCCTTCTCCTTGGGTGGCATTGCCGCATAGCTCCTCAGTTCATTCCACCCGAGCGCATCGTGCGTTTCGGGAGGCGATGTCGTCGGAGCAGCAGCAGACCCCGCCTCGTGCGAGCCCAGCCACTGCGGAACCAGCTTCGAACCTGCAAATCCAACAAGTCCAGCAGCCGCAAGACCCGTCGTAACGAGTACTTCCCTTCGGGAAAGCTGCGCTGATAGAAAGCCCTCTTGTCCGTTGGGATCACTCATATTCGCTCATTCTCCTTCATTATCTTCAGCATACATTACCATACTTTGCAGGTAAAACAAATTTACAATATAGCAAGTATGTAGTATAACAAATACCTATGGGTTTTAAGAAATTTGTAGTCGGAACGACTATTGTGGTCGCTGCCGCAGGAGGCGCTGGCTACAAGGGCGTCTACGAGCCAAACCATCTACCTGCATTTATAGGCGTGAGCGATCTGCCATTTAACCCGCCTGAACGTCTGGCTGCAACCAGCGTAAGCGGCGGCGAGACAGGGCTGATATGCGCTGCCGATACGGCACCATGTACAAAAGCAAACGCTCTTGGCGTTATGGCTACCAGCACGATGACTGTCAAGACGGCGTT
>JAKPIL010000013.1 GCA_029549845.1 bacterium | reverse complement strand
CGCTTCTTTGCCCCAATGCTTTAAGTTTTTCTACTACCGCAACCGCAACGTCATGGTGTTTAATTGAATCTCCTACAACATTTTCCCTACTAGATGGCTCCATGATAGCAAGCATGTAGCCCGCAACAACAGAACAAATCTCTAGCACTTCCCGGCTACTCTCGTTGTAGTGTTTAGCAAAATAACTGAAGTCGTCAGTTGGATGCTCTTGCGGGCTATCGTCGAATGGCTCTTCCCAATCTTTGGATTCTACCGCAGACTTCGGGTCATAGAACTCCACACTACCATTGCCATTACTAACAACATTAAATATGTTGTCAGGGTTCGAACCTGGATCATGAGAAGTTTCCACTATCAGATCTGCAAGATCTTCAACAGGAGCCGGTACAGACCTGAAGCTACCATCTTCTTGATCTCCTACGCTTTTCGGGTCTAGTTCGAAAAGCGCCCTAGCAACTAATACATTCCATGTTTGTCTTGGGTCCTCGACGTGCTGCATGAACCCAGGAACTTCATATAGGCTAGTGCCTTCCAGTCCATTCGCCATAAAATATTTCTCCTTTTATTCGTGCGCTTAGATTGCTTAGGCCTTCTTGGTGCGGCGGCTAATACGACCACCGATAGCACCGTAGACGCGGGCGCGCTCACGGCCAGCATCACCAGCAGCGAAGCCACCAGTTTTGCCATTCTTGCCACCTTTAGCACCAATTTTGGCGTAAAAGTCGCCACCGTATTTTTTCTTGTTCGTTGCTGCTGCGGCCATGCCGCCTGCTTTTGTTCCAGCCATGATAACACCTCCCAGTGCTTAGCTTGATTGACTTCAAAAGAAAAGGGCCTTACCTGCCCCACAGACAGATAAAACCCTCTTATTCTTTCGAATTACGCTTATACTATCACACCAACTTGCTTATGTCAACACTTTCTGTTTATGTATATGGTTTGGGGTAGTCTGATAACGCAAAAACTTCTCGTCAAGCACAGGATCATGCACGTGCTCGACCCACCAGTTAAGAGGTACCCTTCCTTTTCGTACGAACAACCACTGTTGCGTAAATAGAGTGACACTTATGGCTGCTGCCGTAGAAGCAATGCCCGCTGCAATCAGCTCATCTCGTCGTCGTGCCGCACCAGTAGCCAAAGTTGGTTGTGCCAGAAACTGCACGCGTAGGAGCACCGAACCATCCGAGTTGAGCTGCATGAGCGTTATCTTTATATCGGGGCTATCCTCGTATGCCAGATTAATTCGTTCTGGCTGGCCCAGTGCTATAGGAACCGTGCTACCCTCTGGACGAAATCGCACGGTAACAAAGTTGTCATTGATTGAGACTATCTCAAAGGATCGCATCATAAGTGCGGGCGAGTCTCCCTCAAGGCGAAATGTGTATCGCTTCCCTGGACTTGTCAGTAGCACATATCCACCATCGGGCTGTTTGGCAGGAGGCGCGCTCAGGTATACCGAAGGCTTCTGAAGTATGAGCTTCCCCGCATCGGCCGTGGCTGGCGCCGATAGGGGTGAACCGTGAGATACATGTGGCCGCGGCCGCACTGGCGCCTCTATCTGATTCTGTGATACCGGTGGTTCCGGCACGATCAATGTTCCACATCCAGGCGGCAGGATGTAGGTAAAGCTCCCATCGGGTTGTACAACGGTCGTTATCACACAGCTCTGTGTACCAATCTGCTGGCTCATTAGGAGCTGTTGTTGCACAGCGAGAGCCGGTCGGGTATAAAACAGCGCTGCCACTACGGCCGTTGCAAGCAATATCCCATAGAGCCTCCTAAGGCATCTCATTGCGCTATGAGTGTTAGAGTTAACCCAAGTGAATAGCTCGCGCCCAGCTGCTCTCCTGGAATCTTTTGGGACAGGGATATGCCTGTAAAATCCCACGTGCAATTGAGTGTCGCGCCGACAGCACTGAGCAGCGTAATACTGTCGGTCACACCCTGGCTAAATGATGACGATGCCCCTTTTGTTACTCCTGTGGCCAGGCAGGGCGCCACGGGTGTGAGTGTGCCTACCGATGGATTAACTGTCAATTGCCCGCCAGTGGTATCGACATCGGCTCCATCTGTACACCCAGCCCCAGTTGGATCATTGAAGTCGTACGTATTCGTACCACCATCCGACCATGTTGTCGTCGGTCCGCCCGTTGCCGCAATGGAGAGTAGCCAGCCCGGAGTTGCAGTTGTGTTTGAGACTCGTAGCTTTTGGGCTGCAGCCCCGAGCGTAGCAGTCACTGTCTGGCATGAAAAATTAAAGTTAGCGGCCGAGAAACTGGTCGATGGACTCACAACAGGAACGCCCGCAGCATCGACGATATCGGCCGTAAGTTGTATGGGCAGGAGCTTGAACGCAACGATTTGCCCGCGCCATGCCCCAGCGACGGTCGCCGTGGCCGTGCTCGTATACGTGCCCGTGGTAGCAACATAGCGGTCCGCCGCGCCAGCATGGAGCTGCGTGCCGCTTTTGAAGTCGTTTCGCTCAGTAAACGTACCCGACCAAGCAGAAAATGTTGAGTTACTATTGATGCTCGCCGCGGCAAAGATCATATCATTGGCATTGGTCGTCGTCAGACTCCCTGAGGCTACGGCCGTACTATTCCCCGTCGAGGCGGTCGCATTGACCGTATCTAGAGGTGCTGCGGTGAGATTACCTGAATATTCGTAGATGTGTATCGCCATACGGCCAGAGGCTGTAGCCGTGCATGTCACCGTCGTTTCGGTCCCGGCTGATATTTTATAGAAAATTCCTTGGGAAGGTGTGCCGGCTTCACGCTTTGCCGTCGTAAACCCTGCGATAGATAGTGTTGCATTCACACGTGACGCGCAAACGGCGATAAGCAGATGGTTAATGCCGGCCGTCGGGCTAAAGGCCACCGCAACGGTCGTAGCATTGGCAACGGCTGTTTTTGTCTGGATAAGCGATGCGACCGCATGAGCCGGTCTTGCAGGGACCAACGCAATAAACATTGGCATTAGCACAAACAGGACCGCCACTCGCCTGAGAACCATGCCGTCGACAATGCGTGTCGCTCGCCAGCGCTCCACTTAAGATCCTTTCTTCGGCTTAGTGGCTCGCTTTGGTTGACTTGCTATACGTTTTTTCGTCACTGTCGTCTGTTTACGTTTTGGCTTCGATGGTTCTTGTGGCTCACCGTAGTAGATTGCTGGCTGTGCCCAGTCGTATTTGCCCTTGCCTCGTTTCTTTGGTTTCTGCGGGACATTCACGTAGACATACTTCACGACAGTCTCTGTTTGACCACCACTAGGTTGTTGTGCCGTATTTTGAATCCTCTCCCCGTCAGTAGGTGCCTGGGCTTCTGTAGGTGCAGCCTCAACAACCCATTGGTCCTGTGCAGGCTTCCGCAGCTTCGAGTGCTTTGCTTTAAGATTGGGCACTAGTAGTGTTTGGTTAGTCTGAATCATGTACGGTGCCTTGATGCCATTCGCGCTTGCAAGTCGTTTCCATTTGACATTATGCGTTTTCGCGACCGACATAATAGTATCACCGGGCTGTACGACGTATTGTTTCATACGTTTGTGGGCAGTACGTCGTCTGTGTCGGCGACGCAACCACATGCATAGCCCTGCGATACCGAACACCGGTATTGCCAGCTCGGCTACGAGCGCCCTTGTATCTGGCATAACAAAGAAATACTTCGTCTCAGTGCTCACGCGCTTCGTTTGCCCACCACTTTCAGCACCTATACCATCAGCAACATTTGCATTATACCCAAGCGATAGCTTTGCTTTATAAAATCCGCCCCAAAAAATCGGCTTGAAGTCATATGGTCGCTTCAGCAATGCGCCTTGCATAACTGTGTACGTTTGGTTGACGACTTCCGACTGTTGGCCAAATATACTGAAAAGTTGCGCCCGACCCTTCACATCAAGGGATACATTACCCGTATTGCGTGCAACCGGCGTAACCGTGTAACCTCCCCCTTTTGATCGACTGGTTTGGACCCCGCCGATCGAGAGATTTTTGATTATTTTACCTGGCACCTGAACTGCAAGTCGTATAGCGATACGAAAACCAAGCTGGATACCCGCGCCCTTCGTGGCAGCGAAGTTCTGCGTATCCTGAAGCGTAACGCATGCATCGTGCTCTCCCGGTGATGCACCCTTCGGTACACTCACCGTAAAGTCCACAATCTTGTTCTCACCCGCAGGAATTGTTACCTGGCTAGCTTCAAGCTTCACCCATGTGCTCACCCCCACTTTTTTCTCAGCATCCTGGCGACAAGCAAATGAGCCATCATTTGATGCTATCGAGTCGACTACGCGTATAACGACCGTGCGCTCGTCTTTCTGATTGTTGTCAATGCGCACACCATTCTCGCCAGTTTCGCCTGGCTTGAGCGTAAATATAAATATCCCCTCACTCCGTTCGTTCCCCTCTTGGGCTACTGCTGGGCTGCCACCGATAGATCCAAAGTCGGCCGCTCGCACCGTTTGCGTGTACGTACAGAGCAAGAGGGCAAGAGCCACAACGTAAAGTCCCGGTCGTCGTAGGTTCTGTCTCATCTTGCTCTATACTGTACAGGCTTTACTGTCTTAGCGCTAGAGCTTTTACCGTAAAAGTACTAGTTAAAGACTGCTGTCAGGGTCATGCCTAGAGTATATGTACCATCAGCCTGTTCTGCAGGAACTTTTTGAGTCAAGGTGTAACCTGTAAGCTCACCATCCCAAGCATACTTTGTACCACTCGTTGCAAACATCGTCACTGGAGTAGCACCAGAGAAGGCACCACCAGGTAGCGTATTCGTAGGAGTGTTTGCACCAGCAGTCTTGGTGAATGTACCACCAGAAACACTCAGCTGACCAGTAGCACAGCCAGAGGTTGTACCGTCATTGTAGTTGTAGGTATCAGTACCGTTTGTCCAGGTACCGCTACCAGCCATAGTAAGGCTGACCTGAGCTTTTCGTTCGTTCTTGATAGCTACTTTTTGACTCGCATCGCCAAACGTTGCCGTATTGGTTTGACACGTGAATGAAAACGGCAAAGCCGCAAATGTTACCGCCGGGCTGGCAATAGACACACCGCTACCATCAACGATATCCATTGATTGTAGACCTTGATTTATGACCTGCGACAAGTTTGTACTCGTCGCTGCAAATACTGCTGCCGAAGGCACCAGCATAAACGCAGCGGCAAACAATGCCACAAATGCACTTACTTTCTTACGCATATGCGTAATCTCCTTTTTTTATTTTTATTGTTTTTTGTTTGTACCTACCTCTGTCAGTCTTGAGGTAGAATAGTACCCCCTCATCATACGGCCTAGTGCCAGGCAAAATCAATGCTGTAGTGAATGTTTCAACGTATTATTTACAACGGCATTTTTAATATCTACTATCTGTTAATATTATTTCTTACAACGTTTTGATTCAATATTCATGCCTGCAACTAGGCTGTGCAAGGCTCGTCATTAGCCTTGGTCGGCTACCTATTTTCCTGAGAAAATAGCACGGTGCCGTACTTTGTATATACAAAAAGCCCTCCATTTCTGGAAGGCTTGATGTTAAAACGGCACCCGTAACTCTGCTTTGGCAGAGTTACTGCGCTATTTTGGTTATTCATTTTCCTGGGAAAATAGCACGGTGCCGTACTTTGTATATACAAAAAGCCCTCCATTTCTGGAAGGCTTGATGTTAAAACGGCACCGTGCTATTTTCCCAGGGCTAGAAGACCCAAGTATTGTAACCGCTAAGAGGCTTAACTGCTGTGTTCGGTATGGGAACAGGTGTGACCCTCTTGCTATGGGCACCGACTACGTGCCACTTCGCGGCACAGAGGGTATGAGTCATGAGATGTGAGTCATGAGTAGGCTTTTTTTCGGCTTCGCCGATTTCTATCTTAGCAGCACTGCTGCTGTAAATACCTCTCTTGTCTCTTGTCTCTTGTCTCTTGTCTCTGCGCCAAACGGCGCCAAATGTCGATGTCCATTACAAATTAGACGGAATATGAATATGTAGAAAAGATCAAGCAACGTTAAACAAACGTCACTACTAGTGTGTTTCCACACCAATAACTAGTCAATGCACACTTTTTGCCTATGAACCATGCATGTAAAATGCACAATTCATAGGTCGTAAAAAGTCAATGTCCCTATTAGTACGCTTCGGCTACACATGTTACCATGCTTACACCTTGCGCCTATCAACCAGATAGTCTTTCTGGGGGATCATAGGGAAATCTAATCTTGAGGCTAGTTTCGCGCTTAATATGCTTTCAGCGCTTATCTATTCCGCACGATAGCTACTCAGCAATGCCCTTGGTAGAACAACTGATACACCAGCGGTGCGTCCGCCCCGGTCCTCTCGTACTAGGGGTAGATCCTCTCAAATTTCCTTGCGTCCACAGCGGATATAAACCGAACTGTCTCACGACGTTCTGAACCCAGCTCACGTACCTCTTTAACCGGCGAACAGCCGGACCCTTGGGACCTGCTCCAGCCCCAGGATGAGATGAGCCGACATCGAGGTGCCAAACAGCATCGTCTATGTGAACTATTGGATGCTATAAGCCTGTTATCCCCGGCGTAACTTTTATCCGAAAGCGCTGCCGATACCACACTCTTGTACAAATGTACTGACAGCGGAAAACTTACTCCGACTTTCGTCCCTGCTCGGCTTGTAGGCCTCACAGTCAAGCTAGCTTATGCGTATACACTATCACTACGATTTCCATCCGTAGTTAGCTAACCTTTGAACGCCTCCGATACTCTTTAGGAGGCAACCGCCCCAGTTAAACTACCCACCAGACACGGTCCGGAAGCCAGAAGTTGCACGCAATTCTATTGCTGCATTCAACAGACCTATCAGGTTTCAGATAGCAGAAATTTTGCATTTATCAGATTTCAGACGTAGACGTCTGTTACCTGTACTCTGCTAAATTTCTGTTAAATATTACCTGTTTTCTGCTAAATGCTGCAAATTGTATACAATTTGTGGCTCCCGTAAGAACAAGATCATAACAAGGGTGATATTTCACTGGTGGCTCCACCAAGACTAGCGTCTCGGCTTCAAAGCCTCTCACCTATACTACACATGTTATAACCCGGCTCAATGTCAAGCTATAGTAAAGCTGCACGGGGTCTTTTCGTCCTGCTGCGGACAGACGGCATCTTTACCGTCAATGCACTTTCACCGAGCTCTTCGTTGAGACAGTACCCATATCATTACGCCATTCGTGCGGGTCAGAACTTACCTGACAAGGAATTTCGCTACCTTAGGACGGTTATAGTTACCGCCGCCGTTCACTGGGGCTTCAGTTCGCTGCATACACAACTCCCCTTAACCTTCCAGCACTGGGCAGGCGTCAGCCCGTATACATCCACTTTCGTGTTAGCACAGACCTATGTTTTTGGTAAACAGTTGCATGGGTTCTTTAGCTGCGGCCCCCTCACTCTATCTACGAAAACGAGACAAACCTTGCGGTTTTTCTCATCGCTCGGGCAAAATGGAATACATTTTGTCCGGCTGCTCTTTTCCCTTTTGAGGCCTAGAAACAGAAACGCAGTAGCGTGACCGAGGTCAGCTTTCTAATTGATATGTCTCTAAAAATTTCTCGATTGACTTCATTTGTAAGAAGTTAATAACTTACACATGAAGTCGGTTTTCAAAAAGAAAACTGGCATACTCAACTCATAAACAGAGTGAGGGGGCAGACCTTATCCCGAAGTTACGGTCGCTTGTTTGCCGAGTTCCTTAACGAAGAATCACTCGTACGCCTTGGTCTTCTCGACCTGAGCACCTGTGTCGGTTTGCGGTACGGGTGGCATGTACCACGCGTTATATTGCTTTTCTAGTCAGCACTTTCATCGGAATTCAACCTGATGGTCGTTTCATTCGTACACATTTCTTGTACTTAGACGGATATAACCATGAATCCGCTCCAACTACTATGCCGCGCACATATAACAAATACATGCCAGTACAGGAATATTAACCTGTTGTCCATCGCCTACGCTACGCGCCTCGGCTTAGGACCGACTAACCCTGGGACGATTACCGTGGCCCAGGAAACCTTGCTCTTTCGGCGGGCAGGATTCTCACCTGCCTTATGGTTACTCATTCCAACATTCTCACTTCCTCACGCTCCACCAAACCTCACGGTTCAACTTCAACGCTGAGAGGAACGCTCCTCTACCGCTCCTAGATAAATCTAGAAACTCACATCTTCGGTGCTATGCTTAGCCCCGTTACATTTTCCGCGCAGGGTCTCTTGACTAGTGAGCTGTTACGCACTCTTTAAATGAATGGCTGCTTCTAAGCCAACATCCTAGTTGTTTAAGAAACCCCACCTCGTTTCCCACTTAGCATAGACTGAGGGACCTTAGATGGTGATCTGGGCTGTTTCCCTTTTGAGCGACGAGCTTAGCCCCGCCGTTCTAACTGCTGTAGTTCCACTGATAGTATTCGTAGTTTGTCAAGGGTGGGTAATCTTGCGACCCCCAGTCCGAAACAGAGCTCTACCCCTACCAGCTACCGTACAACGCTAGCCCTAAAGCTATTTCGAGGAGAACCAGCTATCTCCGGGTTCGATTGGCATTTCACCGCTAACCACAAGTCATCCGGGCGTGTTGCAACTCGCTACGGTTCGGTCCTCCACGCACGTTTAGATGCGCTTCAACCTGCCCATGGTTAGGTCACCTGGTTTCGGGTCTATTTACTACGACTGAATGCCCTATTCAGACTCGCTTTCGCTTGGCTTACGTCATATGACTTAAGCTTGCCGTAGCAAATAACTCGTTGGATCGTTCTACAAAAAGCACGCCGTCACCCCTCACCTTTTCCATCGAAAATCTTACAAAACACAACACGCCTAAGCGTAGCGACTTTGCTTCAGGCCAGTAGCGGTCTGATAACTTTCAAAAGAAAAGGTGAGGGGCTCCGACTCCTTGTACGCACACAATTTCAGGTTCTATTTCACTCCCCTCCCGGGGTTCTTTTAACCTTTCCCTCACGGTACTTGTTCTCTATCGATCATGTAATATATTTAGCCTTGGAGGGTGGACCCCCCAGATTCAGTCAGGATTTCACGTGCCCCGACCTACTCGACAACCGAATCTACTCTACATACGCAGTAAACTGTGTACGCTGAGAAGACTCTTTGCAAATATAAGGTTGATGAAACTTGGCGTACCGGGCTATCACCGTCTATGGCACAGCTTTCCAACTGTTTCTGCTCGCCTCATCAATTTCTGACCTTATGCTAGACACTGGTAGATCTAGCTGCCTCGTGTGGATTCCCGCCGAAGCGGACTCCCACACAAGGATGTTTGCAATGTCACAACCCCTTAATTACATTCGTCTACCAACTTATTCACCTATCAAATTGACAGGCAAAAGCAAATAAGGTTTGGGCTGTTCCGGATTCGCTCGCCACTACTACCGGAATCGTTGTTTACTTTCTCTTCCTCGCCCTACTAAGATGTTTCAGTTCAGGCGGTTACCTACTCCCTATCCTATATATTCAGATAAGTGTGATTAGACATTACTCTAACCGGGTTTCCCCATTCGGACATCTCCGGATCAAAACATATTTAGCTGTTCCCCGGAGCTTTTCGCAGCTCATCACGTCCTTCTTCGGTATTACATGTCAAGGCATCCTTTGTGTGCGCTTGAGTAACTTTTTACGAAATAGATATAAGATCGAAATCTTATATCTTTTGTGCAATTGACTCGAGTACCTTAACGGTAATCGAGTCGAATCACGAACACTTGCTCGTAAAAACAAATGCCCGCGTTGACTAGTTATTGGTATGTTTGAACCAGCATTATGCACTAAGGCATATGAAATAAGGTTTCTCATCTCATAGTTCTTACTGTTTTATCTCGTTCAACTCCAATAGCCGTTTGTCTTAAATTTGATTACTTGTTCGTTAAAACAAATAATCTTGCTTTCTTGTTCGCTGTAACTCTCGAGGAAATCCCCGAGCGATGTCGAGCGAACAAATTCTCTTCTCTTACATATTCAACTTGTTAAATTGCGACTCAAGACACTTCACCGCTGCCTGTATCTTTCGAAAAAGAAAAGACGGCGATGCGTTTTTAGCTTGAGTTTAAGCTTAAAGCTTGGCGGTTTATTTCCGTTTGGTCGGTCTTACCGAAGCCTCACTGTCTAAACTCAAGCATCCGTACAATTCTACTCTTTATTACAGGGGCGGTCAAGCCTTTCGTGTAGTCATATTTGCAACACCCCCGCCCCTGACAAATTGACTTGTTTTTGTAAGATATATCACAAAATAATCAGATATCCCCCAGGGCTATTGTGAAAAAACTGTCTTTCCGTTAAAATACTGCGGTCGAGGGGTGATAGCTCACCTAGCGTTCATTTTAAATCTAGGTACATATTTGCCATACAGTTGGGGTGATAGCTCAGTTGGCTAGAGCACCTGCTTTGCAAGCAGGGGGTCCGGGGTTCGAGTCCCCGTCACTCCACCAA
>JAKPIL010000005.1 GCA_029549845.1 bacterium | reverse complement strand
TAGCCGTGCAGCACAACGAAGAAGTATTACAACTTCTTGCACTCGCTACTGAAAAGGCCGGCTACAAGCCTGGCGTAGACGTATTTTTTGCCCTCGATGTCGCCGCCAGCGAACTCTACAAAAACGGCGCATACGTCCTGGCACGAGAAAATGCCACGCTCACCCCTGCCGAGATGATCGACCGCTACGCCATACTCAGCCAAAAATACGCCCTTGCTTCCATAGAAGATGGTCTCAGCGAAGATGACTGGGATAACTGGCGCGCCCTCACCGAAAAGCTGCCAAACCTTCAGCTGGTAGGCGATGACCTCCTGGTCACAAACGTCGAGCGACTGAAGTGTGCCGTCGAGCTCAAAGCGGGCAATGCCATCCTCATCAAAGTCAACCAAATCGGCACCCTCACCGAAACCATCCAGACCATAAACGCCGCCAAAGCCGCCGGCTGGAACAGCATCATTTCACACCGCAGCGGCGAAACAGAAGATGTCTTCATTTCTCACCTAGCCGTCGGTACCGGCGCGGGACAAATCAAAACCGGTAGCCTCAGCCGCAGCGACCGCGTCGCCAAGTACAATGAGCTCCTGCGTATCGCCGAGCTCGATCCTACTCTTCCGCTTTCTCGTCCATTTACCATATGAGGTTACACCCCTCTCTGTAATGTGCTCGTCCCAGACGAAACGCGCCTGTCTGGGCGAGCAACCATTTATGTCTGTTTGATAAGCGCAGCGGCGGCAACGACGAGGACTGCAGCAGCAAATTTGCGACCGAGGTGTTCGCGCTCCCGGAGAAACAGATAGCTGAGCAGGATCGTGAAAACAACCTGTGAAGTCAGCAAGATTGCCACGATTGCCGGGGTTGGAGCACTGCGGTACGCATAGTACGCGAACAAGAAATTGCCGAGTGAAGGCACTGCTGCAAAAAAGGAATTCTTTACCGCTGCCCGAAAGCCGGGCCGGCGTATATCACGTACAACCGTACCGGCCTTCAGCATAAACACGACCGCTGCCCCACCAATGTAGGCAATAAGCAGGTATACTGCGGCAGAAACGTGCTGAGACAGTTGGGAACTCGACAATTGGAACACAGCATAGAAGAATGAACCGACTACCATGGGCAAAACCCCGCGACGATCGAATACAATCTTCCCACTGGCGACACTTACAATAGCAATGAGCAGCAGCAAAATGCCCGCAATATTAATGACGCTAAGATGAAGGTTTAGGAATAGTAATGAGAGCAACGTATTGAAAATCAAAATCGACGAAAAGGCTATTTGTGCCGTACCATTGGTCAGTTTTTTCATAGCGGTAAAATAAAATATATTACCCAGCCCCTGCCCGCCCGCAACCAGTAGTACCACCAACCAACTAATTTTCGAAAGGTCAGCCGTAATACCGCCGAATAACGGGATGGCGGGCACCGCGATCAGAGCACAAACCGTTGATAGCAGAACTGCCTGCGTGTAAGCCGATGACTCGGCCCGCCGAGAGAGAACCTTCGACATGACTCCGTACACCGCACGACAGATAACCGATATACAGGTCAGCAAAAGCCAGCTCATGGGTGTATGATATCAGATAAACAGTCCAGTTTGCTATTGTGTACCCTTTCATTATGGCCCCTGTTATGCTACAATATCGCAGCCGTCTCGTTTGGAAATAAAAATGATACGACAGCGACGCGGCCCCATCGTCTATCGGTTAGGACATCAGGTTTTCATCCTGGCAAGAGGAGTTCGACTCTCCTTGGGGTCACCATAAGAGATTTTTCTAGGCTAGTAAGCCTAAATACCGAATTCACCCCTGTAAAAAGGGGTGTTTTTGGTGTTCCATCTCCCAAATCATCATAGGTAGGAAGCTGGTCAAATAAAACACCGAATAACTGTGCCTTTTTGTGTGGATCCTCCTGTTTTAACAGGAGTAGATCGAGGTTTTCCAGGAAAAAGCGGACACGAGCGAGTATTCGGTCAATGTCTATCGGCTTTTTCTGCTTCAGCTGCTGCTTTTCCTTTTCCAGACGAGTGATATCATTCTGAATTTTCTCAATC
>JAKPIL010000163.1 GCA_029549845.1 bacterium | reverse complement strand
CGCGTGCTCTTGGGGAGGTAGTTTTCGTCGAAAGATTTTCGTATGCTCGAGAGAGGCTTGCCGTTGTATTTGTAGACCTGGAATCCATTTCGGTGGCCGCCTATAGCATCTATGACAGCCCGAGATATAGACTTCACGCTTCCGTCGGGCAGGCGCACCTGGTTTATGTCATCCACCACGGTAACATCGGGAATAGCGTGGTTTGCTGCGGTGAGTTTGCTGCCTATGGGCACGCCGAGCATCTTGAACGTGGTTCTGTTCCCCTGCTGTGTCATTGTTGCTTCGTTCTTGCCTTCTACGCTGCTGAGGTTGCCGTATTCGACGATTTCGGCGTCGTCGAGCAGCCGGGCCAAGTTTTTGAGCAAGTCGGCTGCATCCACCGGGTCAATTTCAAAAAACTCTCTATTTTCCCTGGTTCTAAAATCGGTGAGCTTGTCTAGCTCGTGGTGGATGACTTTTTCGAGCCCTTTGTACTTGCTCGTTTCGACCGTCATGTATGGGTCAAAGGGTGTTGGCACGCCTGTTTTATCCAGCTGCGCCAGTCGGTTTTTGAGATTGGTCGTAAACCCAATCTTGATAATATTGTCTTTGTAGCTCGGGTTGGTAAGTATATATACAAAGCCTTTTTGCATAGGGCAAGTATATCATTCGTCACTGCATGCGTGGCTAATTTCGTTTCGACCCAGATCAATATAGTTTGGACAGCATTTCAATGCTCATAATTCAGTAACATCCCTTCGATCCGCCGAATTCACAAGCTCCATCAAAGGCAACTCCCAGTCAAAACACGTATGGCTTGTTGGCAGCCTTTTACGGAAGACCGCTATATATCCCTCATCCTGCCGGGCCTGGGCGGCCAGGATTATAACGCAGCGCTCGATAAAACCGCCAACTGTACCGTCCGAGTCATCCACGCCACCACTTGAAAGCTTCGTATCTAGCCGTAGTAGCATCGTTATCATCAGGTCTGCCGAAGCCGCGCATATTGGCAGACGGCGCACGACGTCTGCCAATCTGTTACACCCCTCTTCAAGTCTACTTTGGTAGGTAAACCACGTACGCGAGGGACCGTCGTAGCCCCGGATGTATTTTGTGATGATTGTGCTTATCTCTTTTCGGTAAACCGCAGTTTCATCCACGCTTAATACCCCGACTTTTCCGCTTCCTTCGACAGTATTATTTTGCTGTAGATCTTCTGTTTCAAATGGGCCATCATTGTCTGCTAAAACGGCGAGCGCCAGTGCAACCATATGCTTACATAGTGTGTCATTTTGGCCGACATAACAGTTACAATCTGCCAAATACACATCTTTCGGACTAAGCCAGACCTGGTATAGCTCGGTACCTCTTACGGTCGCAGCGTAGCCTTTTATACCCTGTGAGATCGGGCCGACCGCCCCTGCTTCATACAATGTGACAGCACGCGCAAACGTCGGCTCATCAACCTTTAGTTTGATATCTTTAAGCGTATACTGTGGTTTCATGTATTACTCCCCTACAGCAACGTAAAGTTCGGACTGTAACTCGAGGTAATCGTGCACGATTTGGTCCGCCGAGCCAAGCACAGTCGTTGCGTCGCGCATCGTCCTGTAATGCAGGCTAACGAGACTGGTGAGATTCTGCATACTCAGTTCCTTTTCACCCCGTTTTTCATATGTGTCGAGTATAAAACTGACGAATTCGCGCTCATTATCGTCAAGCTGCTCTAGGTAGTATTCACGCACGATCCCAGCACGCTCAACGCGTGTCATAGTTTCTTTGGCGTAAGCGATGTAGCGCAGCACGTCATAGATGTCACTGTCCTCAGCATCACAAATCTGCTTGAGTGCCTGCAGCTTTTCTTCTTCAAAGCCACGCTCTGCCAAGCCCTGTAGCAGTAGCTCACGTGTACGCGGGTCACTCCATTGCCGGCGCAAGTCGTCTTCATCCTTGAACAACTCAGGTATCTGCCCAAACAACATCTCTAGAAATTCATGCGGGCTCACCGCTCGGCCATCCATATAGAACTTTGTATCAACCGAATATTTGATCTCACGCTCTTTGCCATCACCGAGCCGTACGACCGTTTTCTGCTTTGTTTCTACGGGATCATCGAGTATCACACCACTACCATCATACGATGACCCTGGCTCATTGACCTCACTATCACCATCCTCGGGTGGGCCGTACTCAGCATCAGTCACCGTGACAGTGCCGGGCTCTGGATCAACCACATCGGTTACTTCTACTTCTTGTGGCTCGCCATCCCATTCGGGGTCTTCAAATTTTGTGTCGTTACCGTAAAAATCCACGATAGTGAAATAATCCTTGTCATCATATATGCGCGTACCGCGTCCGACAATCTGTTTGAACTCTACCATGCTACCGATGCCCCGCATCAGCACGATGAAGCGTACATTACGCGCATCGACACCCGTGCTCAACTTACGGCTTGTGGTAACAATAGTTGGTACTTGTTTTTCGTTGTCACGAAATTCTTCCAGGTAACCATCACCGATCACGCCCTCTGTAGAGGTGATACGTACGCAGTAGTTCCGGTCATCGCCAAGCGTACCGGCTGGCTTGTATTTATTGATCGCATCGCGCATCATCGCCGCATGTTTTTCATCGTTACAAAAGACAATCGTCTTTTGATTTGGGTTGATCTGCTCGAGTAGTATCTCGGCCATGCGCTCTTCTCGTTCAGGTAAGTAGATGGCTTTGTTAAAATCACTCAGCGTATATTCGCGCGCCTCGTCTACCTCACCACTCTCCACATGATCTTGTGGGTTAAACACATAGCGGTCCATCGTGGTCGTGATGCGTTTAACCTTAAACGGTGTCAAAAAGCCGTCTTCAACCCCTTGTTTGAGTGAGTAGGTATATACCGGGTTACCAAAGTATTGGTAGGTATCGATGTTGTCATCGCGCTTTGGCGTAGCAGTTAGTCCAAGGTGGGTCGCTCCGCTAAAATGATCGAGCACAGCCCGCCAGTTGCCTTCATTGCTCGCACCACCGCGGTGACACTCATCGATGATGATGAGGTCAAAGTAGTCGCTCGGGTAATCTTTATAGTATGGGTTCTCAGTCGGCCCACCCGTCATCGCCTGATAGATACTGAAGAATACACTGCCGTTGGTCGGGATTTTGCCGGCTTTTCGCACTGCTTCGCCGTTTATGCGCACCGCCATATCGCCAAATGGCTCAAAATCTCCCATGGCTTGTTCGACAAGTATATTGCGGTCGGCCAAAAAGAGGATGCGTGGCCGCCTGTCATCACCGCGCTTGTTCCAACGGGCTTGATATAGCTTCCAAGCGATTTGAAATACAATGGTCGTCTTACCTGTGCCAGTTGCGAGCGTCAGGAGCACTCTATCCTCGCCACCTGAGATCACTTTGACGGCTGTGTTTATGGCGTTTTCTTGGTAGTATCGAGGTCGGTGTTTGATGATCTGGTACGGCTCTATCAGTGCGCGGTATTGCAAATCATTTACATCGTCGTAGGTCATAGAAAAGAGATCGTCCGGGCTATGATAGCCGCTAACTTCTTCGCCACGGCCAGTCTTCATGTCAAAACAGTAGATACCATGGCCATTGGTGCTATAGACGTATCTTATTCCGAGTGTAGCGGCGTAATCTTTTACCTGCTCGAGCCCGTCGGTTATTCCTTTGTTCTCCGCCTTAGCTTCGATGATGGCAAGCTTTTGGTTTTTATATGCCAGCACGTAGTCGGCCTTTTTGGTCTTACCACGCTGCCCGCCGCCGATCAAACGGCCATCGGTAAAGACATACTCTGCAAGCACCAGCGAGCCAATCGTGACATTCTGCCCCCAGCCACACTCAGTCAGCTTCGGGTCGATCAACTCACGCCTAGTCGTCGCTTCGTTCATATCTATTTATTTTACAGCATTACCTGTATTTAAAAACGAAAGTCCTTTAATAACACTTTATATTCACCCTTAATAACTCGCTCCCACCAAGCAGTTTCACTCGACTTTTTGTCTACATGATCTTTATGGTAAACCAGTAGTACATTAACTACACGCTGATCGTCATTAACATACGCGATAATGCGTCGCCCACTCGTCTTCTTACTTTCCTTGAGACCAGCAACCACGAATTCATGCTTTATAACCCATTGCATATTGTCATCAGTGCGGTGAATAGGTGGATTTGTTCGACCACTGTTGATGAGCATGTCAATATTACGAAACTCACTTACAAGTGCTTTACGAGTCGTTAGCCATGCACCTTTGTATTTTTTCTCAAAATCTTTAATGTAGTGACGACCTGCGTACTCTTCAAAAATCACGCGGTAGCCATCACTACTAATAGACATTTTCTGGCTCTTCCTGGGTAATTAACTCATATGGTATAAACTCGTTTGGCCGCGTTACTTGCCATGGCAGTTGGTTGTGTGTAAACTCAACAATTTGGTCTACGTTTGCTTTCTTCCACTTCTGCACGACTTTATCTATGAGGTCTATTTCTTTAGCAGTCAGATATTGGTTTGGCTGACTAGCAACTGTCTCGCTCAGACTAAGCGATTGCATCTGGTTCTTACGACCGGCTCTGACTTTTAGCTCAAGCTGCATCTCACCGTTTTCGATCATACTATCTACAATCCTAAAGAACTGGTCGGGGACTGGTCCGTATGGATCACGACGATATTTCATACCACTCATGGGTTTCAGCTGATCGTAAAACCAGGCAAAGTCGGCAAAATAGATCAATTTTGCAAATAGCGTTTTCGGAGCTCCGTGCTTGGTGTATTCTGTGTATCGCCTAAGAGTCTCTACAAGCATTTCGCGATATTTTTCATAATCAGGGATCTCGTACGCTATAAGGTCAGCGATTTCTACGCCCAAATAATCAGCGAGTCTGCCCAGCTCTTCACTCATCAAATCACGGTCACCACTTTCAATAGCCACAACTGTACTGCGGCTCTTAACGCCAATAGCCTCGGCAATATCGCTCTGCGACAATCCGTACATATGACGGATCTCTTTTAAGTTCCACTGCGGTCTCATATTCGTTCCTCCCACCTTTAGATACTTGCTTTTATGTACCAAGTATATTTTTGTATTTGTCTTATTGTTTATACGTTTAGTATATCAATGACGTAGCCCTATTGTCAATATTTTGTACATTATGTCGTTTATTCGTGCATTAAATGTACTCATAGCTACTACTCTACCTCACTTTGCGAAAACGCTTGAGTTAGGAGTGCTTGCTTTAGGGCACTTAGATCGTCAGTTTTCTTCTGGTACATTGTCTTTAGTCTGAGTGTTAATCGATGATACACGTCCAGTCTCTCAACTATCATTTGCTGCTCATCACGACTCGCTGGATAAGAAAATTTAATCTGCTTCAATGCGCCACCGTTAAACTGTGGCTGCGCAGCGCCACTAGCTAGCGTATTTGCCTGTCCCCAGTATTGTGGCGTCTTCGCAAAGTACCAAAAAAGCTTTGGCAGCACTTCACCATTGAAATTGATACGGATCAAATATGATGCAAAAACAGCATTCTCACTATCATCGAAATGCAACACCTTACCAAACGTCGCACCTGTCCTCGCTACAACAATATCGCCTTCACGCAGCAGGTATTTTTCGGAGTTTTGATTTGCGCTAACATATACTTTGTTGTCACTACCTAAAAAACCCTCGCTATTGATGTCGGTGATCCGTATAAGTCGGTAGTCGCCTTTTGATTTTGATTTTTCGGTCAACCCGTACTCAATGTTGGCAATTTCGCCGATAGTTCTATCTTCAACGTCGGGATTTCGTTGTACGGCAGTATCGAGCAAAGAACCAAACATGG
>JAKPIL010000136.1 GCA_029549845.1 bacterium | reverse complement strand
CCATGAATGAGTATGACGTCGTTCATTAAAACTGCTCCAATACTTCAACCGTTACGACCTCAGGCCACCTGGTAACCATGGCACCTCGACTATTCATCTTGTACCCCTTGCGGCAATGGCAAACTGCATAAAATACCGTTCGAGCGTTGGGTCCTCTTTGTCAGTTAAAATAGTCTCTGCAAACTGCTCGCGGGCGCGGAGCAACTCTGGAATGGCACCACGTTTTTGCGTCTGCCATGTGTCGATGGTAGCATTTATGAGGTCCATGCCTCGGTAGAAGGCGCTCATTTTACGCAGCTCCTTACCTTGGTGTTTGGCTGTAATAGCGCGTCCGACTTCCGAGCCGATATTCCCCATCTGGTTAAAAACGTCCAACGCAGCCCACGCCTTTCGGTCAAACACATGGTTACTCATGAACGACCTCACCGATAATCTCAACTATCTTCTGTCTCACCGCTAGATCAAGCACGTCTTTCGATGCGTTACCCTGTGATGGCCGAATGTTTATCATCGAGTCAAACTCTATAAAATCGTCTGTACCGTAATCTGCAGGATGCAGATTGATACCCCATACATCGTTCTGTTTTGAACCCTGCTCCAGGAGAGCCTGCTCGCCGTCGTAGTGCATGGCCATATCGACGATGACTATGCGCTTAGCCACGTCCACATCGGCCTTCACGAGCTCACCAAACATGTTTTCGGCCATAGTTTGCAACTCTGCCAGTGATATTTTTTGTACGATTTTCATTAAAACTGCTCCAAAAAGTCTAGTTTGGCGCTTTCAAAGTGCCTAACGTCTTCGACGCCGTATTTCATCATGACCAAGCGGTCTATGCCGCAACCGAAGGCAAAACCAGTGTATATAGCCGGGTCTACGCCTGCCATCCGGAGTACATTAGGGTGGATCATGCCACAGCCGAGCAGTTCAATCCAGCCTTCGCCAGAGCAGATTTTGCACGCTGCGTCGGTACCCTTGCAGAACGGGCAGCTCAGCGCAAACTCAAAACTCGGCTCGGTAAACGGGAAGTAGAACGGGTTCACGCGCACGTCAAGTTCCTGGCCATAGTACGACTGCAAAAACTCCTGCAAGGTGGCGATGAGCATACCGGCGTGTACGCCCTTGGCAACATAGATGCCTTCTACCTGATAAAACGTGTGCTCATGGCGGGCATCGAGGTCTTCGTTACGAAAGCAGCGGTCTGGCACTATTGCCGCAATAGCCTCACCCCGCTCGAGCTGGTCGCGGTATTTTACTAGCGTGCGGTTTTGCATGGTGCTTGTGTGCGCGGGCGCGATGAACGGGTCGCTGGCACCATCTGTTTCGACGGTCATGAATGTGTCGTAATCGTCGCGCGCGGGGTGGCCCTTGGGGAAGTTGACGCTTTCAAACATATGGAACTGGTCGTCGAGCTCACGCGATTCTTCGGCCACGAACCCCATTCGGCCAAAGATTTCGACTATGCGCTCCATTTCCTGCGTGAGTGGGTGGGTACTGCCTTGCTCGTTTGGCAGCAAACTCGGTCGGGGCGCATTGGCATCCATGGGCGCCGTTACGTCTATGAGTGGCAGCTCTACGGCCGCATCGGCAGCAGCTTCCACGCGGGCTTGCAGCTCGGTTTTCAGCGCATTTAGCTCTGCACCGAAGGAGGATTTCACTTCATTTGGGAGTGTACGGATCTGAGCATACAGCGCGCCAAGCTCGGGCGCGCGCAGTATGGCAGCTTTATCATCAAGTGTATCGACTCGCGCCAGCAGCACGTCAGCAGCCCGGGCAATGTCTTCATTTTGGTAGCTCATTGCCTACTAGTATACATTTTTGGCGGACAACAATGAAGCCTAACTTCCCCTGAAGCTAGCTGACTGAAGCCAGAGCGTATATAGCCGAAAGGTCGCGGTACAGGCCATCGTAGTCAAGGCCATAGCCTATGACGAACTCGGGGCCAATATCAAACCCTACGTAGACGGTTTTGCCCAGCTCCTCAGCTGGCACTGCCAGTTTTTCTGGCTTACGAAGCAGCGCTGCCACCGCAAGCGAGGCCGGGCGCTGCGCGAGGAGCTCCGCCACCAGCACGCTCAGGGTTTTCCCGGTATCGATGATGTCTTCTATGACCAGGACGTGCTTGCCCTCTACCGAGTGGGTCAGGTCACTGATTTTCTTCACTTCGCCGGTACTACCAGTGCCATGGTAGCTTGCAAGGTGAATGGTGTCGGATGTCATAGTGGCACCAAGGTCTGCATTCGCTTCAGCGAGCGCGAGCCGCAGGGCCGAAGAAAAATGCAGTGAGCCATTCAGCACCGTCACGGTATGCACGCTACCCCGTTCGGCGTAGTCGCCCGCAATCTCGTCTGCCAACACCCTGATACGTTCCTGTAGCTGCGCCGAACCAAACAACTCACGTGCCGCCATATGCGTATCACCTACTTGTACCCCAGCTTCTAAAATCGACGCCATAAAAACCTCCTCTTAACGCTTGCCTATAAGGGTAGTATACTACGAGCATGGGAAATTTTTCTTTCGATATAGTGAGCGAATACGACAAGGCCGAGATGAACAACGTCTTCGACCAAGCGCTGCGCGAAATCGCCAGCCGCTATGACTTTAAGGGTACCCCCGCCGAGCTGGACTGGCTGGAGGATAAAAAAGGCTTCAAGATTATCGGCAACGGCGAGTGGCAAATAGACGCCATCCTCGACATCGTGCGCAAGAAACTGAGCGGGCGCGGCATAAGCCAGAAGGTGCTTGACACCTCCCGCGAGCTGGTCGAATCGAACCTAAAGGCCAGCAAAGAGGTACCGTTCAAGGCCGGGCTCGACCAAGACAAGGCCAAGACCCTCACCAAACTCATCCGCGATGCCTACCCCAAGGTCAAACCGCAGATCCAGGGTGAGGCCGTGCGCGTCACGAGCGGCAGCAAAGATGACCTCCAGGCCGTCATGACCCTCCTCCGCGGCCGCGACGACCTCGACTTCCCCATCAGCTTCACGAATTACCGGTAAACACCTAGGTCATGCACAAGCGTGAGTGATTGTTGTGTCGAAAATGCAACTCTTTCGCTATTGCTGGTTAACTATACTGTCTTCAAACCATTTAACGCGCCCATTCATCCACCACCTTTGGCGCACAATAGCAAGGTCTGTAGGCTCAAGCTACATCACTAATTACCTACTGTATATTTTCCACCTGATAGATTTGCACTCAAAAACCCTATGTCACCTTCGTTAATAATGTCATGATTCCAGAAATTAGTTGTGGCATGTGGGGCGGCACAGTAAATCTATGTCCCCGAGAACCAAGGGAAGGTCTGGACTCTCCGAAGGATCAGAGGGTTACCGATTTTACTAATATCAGCTACCGCCCACTTAAACTATACTTCTTTAAGAATCGTAACGAGCGGACTCGGCGATGAGCGAAGCGAAACTGCCTATCAAGTCATCGACTGTAACAAGCCCAGTTTCATCTTTTTCAAGGGCTGCATAGGCTTTCGCCTCACAGGTACGCCGTACGACCTCGGCTATTTGCGCACCCGTAAGTGCGCCTGCGCCTCTCAATAATGTATCAAGACTGTCTTGATCTAGATCAAAGAGTTTGCGACCAGCCACCTTTTCTTTAGCTGCAATGTGAATACCAAGAATGGCGGCCCTTGCTTCTGGGTCAGGATAGCCAATTTCAATCTTGCGATCAAAGCGACCTGGCCTTAGAACTGCGGAATCAATAGCGTCAATTCGGTTAGTCGCACCCACTATCGTTACATTGTCAGGTGAGTCCTTACCATCCATGTATTGTAGGAACATCGTCATAATACTATCTTTCACACCACCACTGGACT
Organism: bacterium; assembly: GCA_029549845.1. Lineage (GTDB taxonomy): Bacteria > Patescibacteriota > Saccharimonadia > Saccharimonadales > UBA4665 > JAGXIT01. The sequence goes on along the minus strand of JAKPIL010000136.1, from coordinate 3,274 downwards.
GAGCATTCCTTTGAGGAAGCATGGATTCAATCTCGTCTATAAAGATGACAGTGTGACCGCTACGCTTCCTGGCATCTTCAAATAATTTCTTTATCCGTTCCTCTGATTCACCAAACCACTTACTGTTTATGTCGGCAGGACTAATAGCTTCAAAATGGCCACTCAGTTCGGTAGCAATAGCCTTGGCAAACATTGTCTTACCAGTTCCCGGAGGACCGTACAAGAGCAAGCCTTTCGGTGGTTTTGTCCCCCACTCCCTAAACTTTTCGGGGTGTAATGCTGCGGCAAGGAATTTTCGAACGCTCACTTTAGCATCCTCATAGCCACCAATATCGTCTAGTGTAGGGCCGGTCTTTTCGGGCTTCTTTTCTGCTATTGGTGGCTTACTTCCGATAGCACCACCCATGCTTGAAGGTGTTATTTCAGGGTAATTTAGTTTATTCTGTGCACGATATGCTCCATGTTCTCGGATGCCTCTAATAATTATAGGATAAGCCCAATCAAACGATGTAATATCAGGAAACCGGGTGGGGTCACTATTTCCTGCTGAATACACGGCGGTGTAAGCCTGTTTGGAACCATCACTAGTCGATGAGTCAGAGAGAGGGTCCATGCCTGGGGCGTCAGACTCGGGGGGGGTTACGTCGGGCTCTTTGCGGATACGACCACCAGAAGACAACTCACCCTTTATATCAATGGAGGGTTGCTGGTCGTCTGATCTTGGGTCTTCTTCAAATGTGGGCATTGCATTTCATCCTTAAAACTTGCATAGTATATCAAAATATCTAATCTTTGTCAAGGAGATCACTCCGAATCCTCTTTGAAATAGCTTCGATAACATGAAAGAAGCATCTCCTTTTCTTATGGGGTTTTATTTCTGAAAGGATGAACCCTTTACAGAGAGGAAAAGTTGCATTACAGGGGTGGAACTTGGAGTAGTATATTGGTGCGGTTGGGTGCGGTATGAAACGGTGTAATGTCGTATACTGAAACCATGAGCGAGAATCTTGATAGCGATAGGCTGGAGGCCGAGGAAGTGCTGAGCGAGGCACAACTCAAGGAGGTTGAGTCGGATGTCACGTTGCCACTCGACGAACAGGCAAAACAAATCCTAGGTGCAAACGACAGAGGTGATTACACCATCCCAGCCGAAAACCTCTATCCGCATCAGTGGCTGTGGGACAGCTGCTTTGTGGCCATTGGTCTGCGCCATATAGACGTAGACCGTGCGCAGACCGAGCTACTGAGCTTGGTCAAAGGCCAATGGAGCAACGGCATGATTCCCAATATGATCTTCAACCCCGCGCCCGAATACCGGCGCGACCGCGACTTCTGGCGAAGTTGGGTCAGCCCCTACTCACCCGACGGCATCGCTACGAGTGGCATAACGCAGCCACCCATGCTCGCTGAGGCAGTGTGGCAGGTTGGCCAAAAACTGAACCTTCCAGAACGGCGCAGCTGGTACAAACTAATGCTTCCGCACATTGTTGCTTACCACCAGTGGCTCTACCGTGAGCGCGACCCACACGGCGAAGGCCTGGTGCTCCTACTCCACCCGTGGGAGACGGGGCTCGATAACAGCCCTCCCTGGACAACCGTGCTTCACGAACACAGTATGCCCACCTGGATACGGTTTGTTCGGTGGGCGCACCTTGACACCATCATAGGATTTTTTAGGCGCGACCGGCATTACATCCCTCCGGAGCAGCGCATTTCAACACTCGAGACACTGAGCTTCTTTGATGCACAGCGTCGCCTGCGCCGTAAGGCCTACGACAGCCTCAGAATCCTCGACCACGGGCTGTTTAGCATAGAGGATCTCACCTACAACTGCATCCTTATACGTGCCAATACACGCTTGCAAGAAATGGCTAAAACCATCCGCTTCGAACTGCCCGACGAGCTAACCGAGCGCATGGAAAAGGCTGAACAAGCTCTTATGCAGCTCTACGACCCTTATAGCCGCACTTTTTGGTCACGCGATTTTATTACGCACCGTTTGCTAAAACAGTCCAGCATTGCAGCGCTCATGCCGCTGTACGCTGGAGTCATCAGCAAGGAACACGCTGCGCACCTGGTGAGACAGCTCGAAAACGACCATACCTTTGGGTCAGCCTTTCCGGTGCCAAGCGTACCGCTCGATAGCCCACTTTTTAACCCTGACCTATACTGGCAGGGGCCAACCTGGGTCAACACAAATTGGCTGATTATAGATGGGCTGCGCCGGGCTGGCTACAAAGACCACGCCGATGCGCTCGCCGCAACCACATTAGATATGGTGCGCCATAGCGGGTTCAGCGAGTACTTTGACCCAGTAACCGGCGAACCACTTGGCGCCCGCAATTTCTCCTGGACCGCCGCTCTGGTGCTGGACCTACTCAAGCAGAAGTAATATAAAAACATAAAGCGCGTATCCATCAATTGACAACCCAGCGATATAAGGTATATGCTTATGCTTGGTAACGCTATTATAAATAATTGATGCGCTCAAACGCTTCATGACAAAAAAGGAGATACTATGCTCGACCTTAATGACACAGGTAATGCACTTCCAAGTTATGGTGGTTTGCCCCAACTAATCCCCACTTCTGCTCCCGATCCAGTTCCTAGACTTACTCCAACACCCACAGTTGAGCCCACTGTAACCGCACCGTCCACATCAACCACATCCTATGGAAGCGTAGGCTTTACGCCAACCAGTACGAGTGGCGGAACGACCAGCGGAGGCGGAACCTCAACATCAACTAGTACAACAACCTCTGCTGGAGGTACCTACACTATAAAGTCTGGCGACACACTCGGTGCGATCGCGAATAGATACGACACAACCGTAAGCGTTCTGCAAGATTTGAATGGCATAAGTGACCCAAATAAAATATATGCCGGAAAGGTTATCAAGCTGCCTGGCGGCACAACTACGACAACTGAGACTCCAGCAGTAGCAGCGCCCGCCCCCACTCCTGTTGCAGTAGATCCACCAGAAAACACTACCGCAACGACAGCTACCCCAGTGACGGTAGCTACCGAGACTTCGTCAGATACTTCCAGCGATCAAGCCGCAGAAGTTACTGCGGACATTCCCCAACAAACCAGCCCAGAGCAAAATCCTGATGCTACCGCAATACCTCAAGATGCGGAAGCTACCGTAGACACCCCCCAGCAAACTGCCTCAGAGCAAAATCCTGATGCTAACGCGATACCCGGAGCGGGCACGTCTCTTCCTGGAAGCCAGATGGGAGAAGACCAGCGAAGTGACAGGGCAAACGAAGTACTC
>JAKPIL010000128.1 GCA_029549845.1 bacterium | reverse complement strand
CTAAACTCTTGGCCGACTTCTTCCAGCGTGTGCTGTTTGCCGTCCTCCAGCCCAGAGCGCAGTTTCAGTATCTTTTGTTCTCGTTCTGTCAGGGCAGAAAGCATGTCTTTCACCTGCTCTTTTAGCAGCTGGCCGGTGGCTGATTCTTCTGGCGTAATGGTGTCTTCGTCTTCGATGAAGTCAGCCAGCACAGATTCTTCTTCGTCGTCACGAATGCTCGCATCGAGGCTCGAAATATCCTGCTTAATTTTCATGATGTGCTCAACCTTGGCCTCGTCTATTTCCATCTCTTTGGCAATTTCTGCGTTGGTAGGCTCACGGTTGTATTCCTGCGTCAGGCGACGCTGGGTGCGCAGGAGCTTATTTATGGTTTCCACCATGTGAACGGGGATACGGATGGTGCGCGCTTGGTCGGCAATGGCGCGGGTAATAGCCTGGCGAATCCACCAGGTAGCGTAGGTACTAAACTTGAAGCCCTTATCTGGGTCAAACTTCTCAACAGCGCGAAGCAGCCCGGTATTGCCTTCCTGAATGAGGTCCAGCAGGTCAAGCCCACGCCCAACATACCGCTTGGCTATAGACACAACGAGGCGCATGTTTGCTTCGGCCATTTGGTCTTTAGCTTCCTTGTCGCCAGCAACCACGCGCTTTGCAAGCGCCAGTTCTTCTTCGGCACTCAGTAGTGGAATCTTACCAATCTCACGCAGATACAACCGCACGGAGTCGTCAGCGATGTCGTCCAAATACGTTTGGTCTTCCAGAAGAATCTCTTCTTCCTCTTCTTCCTCTATGAGCCACTCGTCGCTCAGCTCTGCCAGCACCGGTTCTTCTGGTGCCTTCACGTCCACACCGGCTTCGGTAAGCTCGGTGTACAGCGCATCGAGTGCTTCGACATTCTCTGGGGTGTCGGGAAATATTTCTGAAATTTCTTTGGCATCAATAGTGCCGGCTGCCTTTGCTTTTACCAGCAGAGCCGCTTTGGCTTGTTCTAGTTTATCTTTGGGGTCATTCTTGGGCGCCACTCGTATCTCCTTGGTTGGTTCCTAATAAAGCGTCGAGGTCGCGCACCTGCGCAAGTAGCACGGCGGTTTCCTCGGCAGTCGCGGTCTGCAGTTTTGCCGCGATAGTTTGTTTTTGCATTCGCACATACTGGTGTATCAGCGCAGCCTGCAATCTATTTGCTTCAGCTCGTAACTCGAGCGGCTCGATATCTTGATACAACGTCTCGTAGACTAATGACAATATTTTAGCATACTCTGCAATCTGTTGCACCTCGTCTTGGTCGCTGCCGTCAAAGTCGGGGTGCTCCGCCAGGAATTCAAACGCATGCCGGGCATCGTCATCGGTGAACATATCGGGGTCGAGCGGGTACAATACGTTTCGCAAACTTGGCTTCATGAGCGCCAGCGACATGAGGTGCTCTTCTGTCTTCACTTTGTCTGAGACGGCCTTTTCAACAGGGGTGAGCTTTACCTGGGATACTCGCCGCCGGGCCGGACCGGTTTCGTCTAGTGTCCCCGCCAGCTTGGTTGCAAGGGCTTCTTTGCTCACCTGCAGCAAGCCCGCCAGCTGCGCGACATAATGATCTTGCTCAACTTTGTCGGGCAGCTGGCGCACCACGCGCAGCACCACATCACTCAGCTCGCGTTTGCCCAGCGCGGTCGAAAGGTCCAGCATGGCCGTATAGCGCTCTATAATCCAGTCGACGGCGTAGTGCGGCTGCTCTATGGTGTGCTGCCAGGTTGCCACATCCTGCCGAATGAGCTCATCTGGGTCCTTACCGCTCGGAATCGTAATGACGCTCAGCTGTATGCCGCCCACCTTGCCCGCAATGGGTATGGCACGTTCGGTGGCGGCTACGCCCGCCTTGTCGGCATCGAAACACAGTCGAATGTCGTGTGTGAGCCTAGAGAGCGCCTTGAGATTCGGCTCAGTAAGTGCCGTCCCGGCCGTTGCTACCACCTGCCGCACACCGGCCTGGTGACTCTGAATGACGTCTAAGTTTCCCTCGGCAAGCACCACGTATTTATTTTTACGTATGGATTCCTTGGCAAGGTGTAGGCCAAATATGTGGCGGCTTTTATCGTACAGTGGCGTGCCTGGTGTATTAATGTACTTTGGCGCGGTTGGTTCGTCGGCAAGCAAGCGAGCTGTAAAGCCAATCACTCTGCCCTGCGGGTCACACAGCGGAATCATCAGCCGCCCCCGGAACATATCCTGCAGGCCGCCACGATATGATTTGCTCGTCAGTCCTGCCATTTGCGCTTCTTTTTCGCTATAACCTCTGCTATGCAGAAAATCTAGTAGCGCTGCGCCGTTGTTTGGCGAGTAGCCAAGCCGCCACGCTAGCGCTGTCTCTTTTGTAAACGCCCGCTGCTTCAGAACGTAGTCGAGTGCGCCTGTGTTTTTGCTGAACTGTGTCTGGTAAAACTTCGCCGCAAGCTCGTTTGCTTCGTACAGCCGCTCTTTATTTTGCGCAGGCACACCCTTTGTACCCATTTGGCGGTACTGCTCGAGGTCTATGCCTGCACGGCGCGCCAAAATTTCGAGTGCGCCTTTAAAGTCGACCCCTTCTACTTCCTGTATAAAGCTAAATATATCGCCGCCGCGACCAGATGAAAAGTCGTGCCAAATTTGCTTGTCTGGACTTACCACAAAACTCGGCGTCTTTTCTGCACTAAATGGGCTCAGTCCCTTCCAGGTGCGTCCGGCGCGCTTAAGCTGCACGTACTCACCTATGACGTCCTCTATGGCCAGCTTCTCCCGTATGTCTTCCTTCGCATCCATCATGAGTTAGTATCAAGTATGCGGTATAAACTAGCAAGCAAAAGCGTTCAGAAGGAAACTATTCTTCAGCGTAGCCGACTGTGCTATACGTGGGTCTACTACTCCATGACCCATCGCTTTTGGATATTGGTAGCCCATTCACATCACAACCTAACTTCGTAAGTATAGGCTCGGCAGATGGGCTCGGGTTTACGATTCCTTTTTCTGTCACGCTAAAAGTAAGTGGAGGATACTCTGCGGTGGCCGTATTTGGAACAACATCGAACGTATTCGCACCGGTGGTTACTAGGCGAGCCTTGGGAGGCGTTGTTCCAGCAGAGGAACCTCCGCCGGACCCAAAAAACCATCCATTTCTGCCCCCAATGACGACTGGGAATTGCCTCCTGGGGGAACTTTGTCCGGGCAGAATATTATACGGCGAACGCTCCCGGTCTAGGCAGTCCTGCCCAACAAAAGGTCTCTCTTCACCACTTCCACTAAGCCATCCTAATATAGCCTCTCCGCCTACCTTGGTCTCGATGAGGTACCCGCTCGAAGACAAAAACTGACCGGCAAACCTTTCCTCAGGGGTACGCTGCGTAGCCAAGACGTCCGTTGCAACCTGCTGCCGTAGAGCCCAGATTTCATCTGGAGTAAGCTCGCTGGAGGGCCTTCCTGCTATTCCCACCACCGTAAGAGCCATCCCCCCGATCGCAAAAAGCGCAACAGCCGTCGTTTTAGCTTTTTCATATATGTTATAAGCTATTTCAAATAGATCAAATTTAGGTTCTGGTGTCGCCATAGTATACTATCCATTAACAAATACTATTGTAGCACTATTATATGAATTAGTCAACATTTTTTACTTGACGCCCAGAGCAGATATTCGTACCATAAGCATGATGAATCCGAATGAACCAAATTATGGGCAATTGCCCGTTACACCGCAGCCGCAGCAACCGCTTCAGCCACAACCGCAAGTACAGACGCAGCCGTACATGCAGCCACCAGTACAACCACAGTTCCAGCAGCAGCCCCAGCCGCAACCTCAAACCCAACCCGTTATGCAAGCAGGCCAGTCCGGTACGGCCGCCTTTGGCGTCCCAGAAGGCACTTCCCCTACTCCAGGAATGCCGCAAAACCCTTACGATTTTATCGTGAACCCACAGGTAGATTCCAAAAAATCTAAGCTGGGGAACGGGAACAATGCCATGCGCATATTACTCGTCGGCGGCGGGATTGTGACCGTGCTCATCGTCATCGCCTTCGTGTTCGTCACTATATTTTCGAAGAGTACTCCATCGCTCAGCCTCACAGCCATAGTGCAGCAACAGCAAGAAATAATCCGCATCGCCACCCAGGGAGAACAACAAGCCGGTACCGACACCACTAAAAACCTCGCGTACAATATTGACCTCAGCGTCGGTACAAGCCAGAGCCAGCTTAAGTCCTACCTTGCAAAACACAACGTCAAGATTACCGCAAAAGAGCTAGCCCTCAAAAAAGACCCAAACACCGATAAGCTACTCGCGAACGCCAAGGCTACCAGTACGTATGAATCCGCTCTTCAGAAGGTGCTTGCCTCTCAGCTACAAACGTACATTACGGACCTACAAAAGGCATATGACGGCACCAACAGCAAGGCTCTTCGGACGGTGCTCGCAGATAGTTACAAAGCCGGCAAAACCCTCTTGAACCAAGCAAATGGCGCAACCGCGGCCTCTACGACCCCAAGCCCGTAATGTTCCTGTAGGTCCGGTGGGCTATCCCCTACTCAGTCACCAGCTGGTAACTGTGCCGAATAAAACCCTGCACTTCATCTGGGCTGAGCTGGCCTGACAGAACAAGGGTATTCCAATGCTTTTTGTTGAGGTGATAGCCCGGCAGCACGGTTTCGTATTTCTCGCGCAGCACCACCGCAAGCTGGGGGTCACACTTGAGACTCAGGTTCAACGGAGTTTTCCCCTCGGCAATCAGTGCAAACATCTTGCCTGCAGAAGCATGACCCGCGTCGCCCACCTTATACACCGCCACACCCTCCCCAAATGGATAATCAAGAAAGCTATTTGGCATGCTCAGCAGGTATTCTTCAACTTCTTTGTGCGTCATAGCAAGTATTCTACAGGGATGAGTACGGCGGCTGCAACTGGGTCATGGTCTGTGGCCAGTTCATGCGCTGCAATATGCCCGCTTGAACTTCGGGTGACGCCGGTTTTACGATTTTATCGTAGTCATCGGTGCCTACCACGCCAAACTTCATGGTAAATGGCAGCTTTGTGAGCTTTTGACGCTCGGCCGTGGCCAGGCAGTCATCGTGATACGCACTGCAGGTTTGCGCAAGTGCGGTCCATTTGTCTAGCGCCGTGTCGCTGGCTCCATCAACCGAAAGTAGCACGTTAATACCAGCCGAGCGGGTCATCTCTGGGCGCAGCTGCTGGTCAAAAATGAAGTTGCCCATAGAGTAGACTATGAGGTGACCTTTGTAGCTTTCTGTGGTCTGCACCCAGTGCGGGTGGTCGCCAATCACCACATCGGCACCGCTATCAATCATAGAGCGGTACAGCTCTGTTTTGAGTGCATCCGGCGCGGCAACGTACTCTTTCCCGGCATGCGGCATAGCGATAACCGGCATACTCTGACTATAGCGCTGCATGACGGCAATAGATTCTGGCAGCGGCTTGCGGATAAAGCCGTGGTAGCCGCACAGGGCAACCGGCAAGCTTGCCTTCTTGGTCTTCCCAGTGCTCAGGGTTACTGTGGCGGGTACCGTTATGACATCGCATATATCGCCAAGCTCGCGTGGGTCTGGGTGGCCAAAATACTGTATGCTATTTTCCTCAAGATGTCTTTGTGTCTCTGTAAAACCGGCGGCGCCTTGGTTATCGGTGTGGTTATTAGCCAACGTAAATGCCGTGAACCATTTGGCAGCCTCGGGCAAATACTGTGGGTTACAGTTGAATGACAGCGTAGCGTCTTCCTGTGCCGAAGACTGCTGCAAGCCTGCTACCGTTGGGCACTCCAGCCCGGCAATCCACGCATCGTACTTGGTGCGATCAAACTCGTTCAGGCGTGAAAACGGATAGGCAAACTTTAGCGGGCTCGCCATGGACCAGTCATTTATATACCGACTAAAGTACACATTGCCAAAAAAGAGCATATTCGACGAGGCAGACACCGCATGGGGCTTGGCCGCCGGTACCTTTTGCGTGCTTCGCGCTGCTACCGGAGTGGTTTTTTTCGAAAGAGCGGTATATGCCACCGCGCAGGCCACAACCCCAAAACACAGCAGCAACACACTCGCCAAAATTACTCGCGAATGCCCATACCGCCGCCCTGCCACGCTGTACATATACTTAGTATACTCTCGCTACGCGAGTATATCGGGAAAGTCGGCCAGCCTGTCTATGAGGTAGTCTGCCCCGGCATCTTCCAGCTCGCGCCGAGACGCAAAACCGTGCGTAATCCCCACTATCTGTATACCGGCTGCGTGAGCCGCCTGCACATCGGTAATCATATCGCCTATGGTGATTGTTTCTTGGGGCGCACAGCCAAGCTGCTGCATTGCGTCGAGCATCATGTCTGGCTCCGGCTTTGGCCGGAACCCCTCGCGCATAGCTACGACCACCTCAAAATAGTGGTCAACCTCTCGGTAGCTCAGGTACTCAATGGTCCTATCATACTCGGCCGAGGTCACTACTGCCAGCCGGTAGCCCGCCATTTTTAGCTCCTGTAAAACCTGTTCGGCATGCTCAAAAAACGGCGCTTCCATCCAGGCGGTGCTGAGTTTTGTACGGTACGTTTCGAGCCATGGCTCATACGCAACGTGCGCCGAAAGCGCTTTATACACCTCAGAATGATGATGGATATGTGGCTGCAGCTCCTGCAAACTCGGTCGTCGCCCATTATGCACCTCCACCGCATGCATATACGCATCTATGATGATATCTTTCGTATCACGCAGCGTCCCATCCAGGTCAAAAAGTATGGCTTTAATCTTTGCCATTATTCAGCCTTTCTACTATGCTCGGCAGTTCCGCGAGTGAATCTATGACGTAATCTGCCCCTGCCGCTTCGAGCTCACGCCGCAAACCAAAGCCATGCGTCAACCCAACACTTCCTGCCATACCGGCACGCCGAGCGGTCACGACGTCTATAGATGTATCGCCGACCATAACCATTTCGCGTGCTCCTGTATCAAGGAGTCCCGCGAGCATCAGCACGCCAGCCGAATCTGGCTTTGGCGCACCACTTTCGTCTGCCGTTACAACCGCATCGAATGTATCGGTAAGGCCAGTGTGTGCAAATATGAGGTCCACTGAACGGCGACTTCGATTGGTCAAGACGGCTACCTTGCACTGCTGCTCATGAAGTGTATCTACCGCCTGCCGGAGGTGTTCATAGACCGTTATAAGCTCATACATCTCTGGTGATTGCTGGGTCTCGTGGTGGAGCTCGGCCGCACTATGCGCAACCGCTTCTGGCAGAAATTCGCGGTAACATTCCTCGAGCGTTTTGCCTATGACCGCGCGTATATCTTCGCGCGTTTTTTGCACACCAAACTGCGGTAGCACTAGCTCAAACGCTTGTACAATATGCTCAAACGTATCTATAACCGTCCCATCTAGGTCAAAAATAACGGCTTTTATATTATTCCCCATGTTCAACCCTCTGCATGGTTTCTTCAAAATCTCGAAGCGAATCAAGGGTAAAGTCCGCACCCGCCGCTACAAGTTGTTCGCGTGACCCAAACCCGTGGGTAATCCCAATCGCTGCCCTGAGTCCGGCATTTTTCGCAGTCTTAATATCTATCGGCGTATCGCCGACCATCACCGTCTCCGCTGCGCTAACGTGTAGGATTTCGCATATTTGTCGTACACCACCAGGGGCGGGCTTCGGTTCACGTGCTTCATCTGATCCGAGGATTACAGTAAAATGTTGCAACAAACCAGTATATTCTAGCAGTTCTAGTAGTGATGCATGCATTCTGTTTGACAGTGCCGCACAGCGGACACCAGCGTGGTTCAGTGCAGCGAGTACTTCATTCGCCTGATCAAATGTCGAAATAAGTGCGCGCACTTCTGGAAGTGCTTGAACCTCACGATGTTTCTGGAGTGCTGCTTCAACGGCTTCTTCCGGCACCAGCTGAGGATACGTTTCATGTATCGTCTGACCGAGAAGCGAGTCGATTTTTGCCCGATCTGGCTTCTCGCCCTGGGCGGCAACCGCCTCTTCAAATGAGTGCATAACAAATTCATACGTATCAAGTATGGTTCCGTCGATATCAAAAATAACGGCTTTTATGCCAGGGTCATGAGTCATGGCTTTGCTTTGCAAACCATTCCAGGTAGTGCTGCAGCTCGGCTATGCTGGCCTGTATGTCGTCGAAGGCGCGGTGCACTTCCCTTTTTTCAAAATTAACCCCGTACGCGCCCTGCATAAACACCTTCCAGGCGCTCACATCTAGCATACGGTAGTGCAGTTTTAGGTCGAGCTTCGGCCAGTAGCGCGCAATGAACTTGCGGTCGTTATATATACTATTGCCCGCCAGCACGGCCGGCTCAGCGCCAAAATGTTGCTCCACCAGTGCCATTAGCTCGGTCTCAACCTGCTGACTCGACTTCGCGATTGCAGAATCACTGGTTTTACGAATGAATTCATCGCGGTTTTCTGGGTAGCCCTGCCACCACACGTTTTTTTGCATACGGTCGGCCACCGTGTGGCTTGGTTGCTGCACAATTGCCTCGTAGCTCGCGAGCGTATTGAATTCAAAGTCGGTAATCTCGGCCGCAACCTCTAAAATGACATCTTGCGACGCATCGAGCCCAGTCATTTCCAGGTCAACCCACAGCAGCCTCGTCGGCAACACTTTTTTATCTACCTCACTCATTGCTCTTTAGTATACAGAACTACGCGCCCTGAGTCATGCTGCGGCCGCAGACCACTCAATTTTCGTCGCGTATGCGACATAACTGAAGATGGCCATGCGTAGCCACCTGGCTCGGGTGTTGTCGGCTTTGACAACTTCCGACAGGTGGCGCGAATTGTTTGAGCCAGGGTACTTTTGCCGGTGGCAATAGTACCCTGGCGAGTTGTCGCGTCAGTTGTCAAAACGAACAACAAGCTGACCAAGAGGCGAAGCCTTTGGCCGAGGTTTCTCGCTTCCTCTTTTCTGGCAAAAGAGGAAGTCGCCCTGCCGGGCGAGACCGGCACATATTCAACTTACAAAAAATGTCTACGATGCTGAGTTAAAAGCCTTCATCCACAAATCGGGCATTACCGCCAGATGACGGGAGTTTTTTGCAGCCACATTGCGTCGTCTATCTGGTCCACCATGGCCTGTGCCACCGCATGCCGGTGGATTGTTGCCGTCGCGCCAGAGAGCGCACCACTCAAACGATACGTGTGTTTCCCAAGCTCATTCATGACCGGTGAGCGCAAAACCGTCCAGTCCAAACCAGAGGCGCGCAAGACTGCCATGTGCGCTTCTCCGTCTGCAAGCACTTTTGGCGCTAGTTTTGCCAGCATTGCCCGGTTTGCTTTTTGCAGCGCCGTGGGCTTGTCATCGGGCGTAAATGCAGCGTTGCCCGTGAGCGAAATTATTCGGCGCACACCAACCTTTTTCATGGCCGGCACAACCGCGCGTATGGCCGCCGTCAGCACATCGCCCTGCTCACTTCCCCAGTTACTCAGACACGATAAAATCACCTGGGATCCAGAAATAACTTCGGTGACTTTCACTTGGTCGTGTACATCAAAAGCTACCACGGTAAGGTTTGGATTCGGCTCAAACAGGTTGCGTGAATGAACCACCGCAACTACGCTATCACCACGCTCAAGCAGCAGGTTCACTACCTGTGACCCCACCCTTCCCGACGCCCCAAAAACTACCGCTTTCATACGTGCAGTATACAGGAGCCGTGAGCAAACTAGAGGCTAAGCGCACGGCCAAAGACTGCCCGCAGTTCATCAACCAAGGGCTGCAACACTGCTCTAGTTTTGTTCCAAAACCTTTTGGCTACAACATAATCTTGCCCGTATGAGAGTGCGAGAGCCACGCCGTAAAACTACTTGCGAGCGGCGGCTAGTGCACCACCATACCAAACGAGATCGTCAAGCATGGCCGTGAGCTGACCCGCACGGTAACCACCGGCATCTTCAAACGTACCATCCGCTGTCATTCCCTGCGCGTCCATGTACGGCAACCCCACAAAAACAGGAGTCGATACCGCCTGAACGGCTGGTACTATGCCGCGAAGTTGCGCAACTGCTTGAGCACCTTCAGTAGAACCATGCGAGGCAATGGCTACAGGCTTTTTTGCCATCTCAAAGGCAACAAGGTCGATGGCATTCTTCAGCGCGCCAGGAATTGAACGGTTGTATTCGGGAGTCACGATGATGTAGGCATCTTGCTCGGCAAGTTTATCGAGCCATCGCTTAACTTCGCCTTCTGGCTTACGGTCTGGGTTGTACTGCGGTGAAATCGCCTCATCAAACATCGGCAATTTGTATTCGAGCAAGTCAATGACTTCTACCTCGACACCCTCGTACTTTTTTGCTGCATTTGCAACCCAGGTTGCCATATTGCCGCTCACGCGTCCCTGTCGTACTGATCCAATGATAATACCTAGTTTCATGTTTTTTCCTTCCTTATGATATACTTTATATAGTAAGTATACGTATGTAACTATACAAAGTAAAGCATGAATATTTATTAACCTGCTTTACCCAGAGCGAAGCCAAAGAGCCTCGCCCGCAGAAAGATCAGCACATGATAGACGCACCAAACACTACCACCATAGAGCCACAAATCGGATGCATTGCCTCAGCACTCCGTGTTCTCGGTCAGAAATGGACTGCGCTGATTATCCGCGATCTCTACACTGGCCCAAAACGCTTTGGCGAGCTCGAGAAATCCGTTGGTAGCATCAACCCCCGTACCCTCAGCCAGCGACTCGAAGCCCTCGAGAGCCACGGTGTGATCACGAAAAAAACGTACGCCGAGGTCCCGCCCCGCACCGAGTACACGCTCACAACCAAAGGCCGCGATCTTGTGCCCATCCTCCAGACCATGGCCGCCTGGGGCGACAAATACCACGAACAGTGCTAGCAAAAACCAACATCAACATATTTCACTCGTTTCCAAGGAGCCTCCTTGGACAAGGAAGATCGTGGCGAACGAACTTTTTGAAGAAAAATGGAAAGTAGCGAGGCCGCTTTAGCCTTTTTCTGGCGAAAAACCAAGCGCGCAGGAGTTTATACAGTAGTGATTGCCAGAGGGATGGTCATCCACACCGGTGAAAAGGTGGCCTAAGTGTACGCCACAGTTTGCGCAGGTAACTTCGGTGCGTGCCATGCCAAGCGAATCATCGGGCGTGAGCATCAGCGCATCGTTCTGCGCGGCCTCGGCAAAGCTGGGCCAGCCGACCAGCCCGGGTGTAGCTGAGATATATTTGGCACTGCTCATAAACAGTTCTGCGCCACAATTCGCGCACGTGTACATGCCGCTGCGTGATTCGGCTAGCAACGCACCCGTACCTGGCTGCTCGGTGCCTTTTTCAAACAACACGCGCTTTTGTTCGTCGCTCAAACTGGGGTTGAGCTGCGTCAATTTTTCTTCTTTTTGGCTGGTGGCTTTGGCATATCAAGCTTATCGAGTTTGAAAAATTTGATGATGACATACACTGCCAGCAGCACGAACATAAAGTTCACAAGCACGTAGACAAACTTGCCCCAAGCGAATTTTTCACCAGCAATCACCGCAACCTGATCCTGCAAACGCGAACCAACCAGAATGTTCATCCAGGGGTTAACGAAGCTATCGACGAGCTGTTTTATAAGCCCCTGCGCCTGCTGGCCCACGATAAACCCAACCGCCAGCCCCACGACTGCCTTTTCGCGCAGGAACGTTACAAAACCACCCACCTGCCGCCTCACGGCTTCGTCTGGGTCGTCTAGAATGGTCGTAATGTGCTGTTTGGTGCGAATTGTCGTGTCTTTCATACTTCTATAGTACCTTACATTCTCTCTGGGGCGTGGATGCCAAGCAGTGCCAAGCCCTCTTTAAGCGTGTCGGCGTAGGACTCAACAAGGCCGAGGCGCTGCTGCTGACGGCCATCGCCTATCACTCTATTGTTCTCGTAAAAGCGGTTGAATTCCTGAGCGAGCTCGTACAGGTAGGTGCACACATGGTGTGGCATGAGTTCTGTGGTAGCCCTCGCCACCACTTCTGGGTATTCGGTCAGTTTCCGCACTAGCAGGCGTTCCTCTGGCTGCAGCTTGTCATCTTGAGCGGATCCGCTGTGCAGCGGAGAAGTCGAAAGATCTCCTTGCGTATCAGAAGATTCTTCGCTTTCACTCAGAATGACAGAGCTAGAGGACTTTGCGAGAATTGAGCGTGCCCGGGCATGTGCGTACTGCAAATACGGCCCGCTATTACCCTCAAGTGCGACTGATTCTTCCGGAATGAAGATGATGTCTCCGCCAATTCGGTTTTTCAGGAACGAATATTTGATAGCCGCCAGCACAGTCGATTCGCTTTCGCTCCCGGTTGCCTGCTGGTTTGCTTCGGCTGCGGCGTCCAGAACGTCTACCGCACGGAGGAAATTACCCTTCCGGGAACTCATTTTTACGCCGCCAGCCAGCTTAACGTTGCCATGCGTCATGTGACGCGTGCGCTGTGTCAGGTTCGGTTCAAACTGCTCAATCGCCTTCAGTACCACCTTCATGTATTCCACGATGTCATTACCAGTGATGATAACCGACTGGTCAAAGTGGTAATCTTCCCACTTTTTGAGGCTCAGTCCTACATCTTTGGCTTCGTACGTCGGCAAACCTTCGCTGTTTATAAACACCCGGGTGTGAAGCCCGTATTTCTCGCCGTCAAATATAACTGCCCCATCACTCTCGGTAAAGACGCCGCGGGCAAGCTGTTCCTTCACCGCCACCAGACCAATTGGCGCTGTCTGGCTCTCTGGATAATACCGCTCAAAGCCGCTGCCTATCCGCGTATAAAATGCGTTGAAATAGTCGTAGCTCCACTCACGACAGGTCCAGTATATCTGCGCAAACGGCGAATCGTGATCGCCGTCGGCATGCAACTGATACACTCGCTTGTTGAGTGCAATGATTTCACCGCGGGCGGCCTCGTCATCTTCGTACGCGTTCGTCCCGGCCACGTAGCAGCGCGCCATCCATTCCGAACGTTCGTCAGCGGGGATGTCTGCCAGACCTTCGGGGTTTTCGCCACCAAGCTCACGCGTAATCGCCCACATAGTCTTGCCCACGTGCAGCCCCACATCACCACCAAAGTTCACCCGGTGCACCTGTGCGCCGGCACCAGCCAGTAGGTTCGA